>DATMYT010000160.1:0-5724 GCA_035560855.1 Negativicutes bacterium
TATATATACACGTTAAAAATTTTAGCGCATGCTTTGAAATGTGATCAAAACGGAGGAATCGTCTTGTTTTCTTATTTCCTGGGGGTAACTATCATTTTACCAATAGGTTCCGCGTTGTTCTTTTTGCGGAATAAAAACAGCCTGCTCCATCGGGCCGCTGTTTTTTTTATGACTACTGTATTGCTTTTGAGCACGGGTTGGGCGTTCTTGCGGGGAACTGGCGTGTATCAACCGGCTAATGCATTGGAGGGTGTTCTGGCGGCCTTTTTTGCCATAGGCAATGCATCTGTGATCATCGGGACAATATACTGGAGCTGGCGCGTGAAAGACTGGCTGCTTGGATGTCTCTCCCTAACGCAGGGGGGCTTGTTCGCATGGTTTCTGTGGCAAACAGGCGGAGTCGGCGGTCCCGGTTCGTTTGTTCTGGATCACTTGAGCGGTCTTATGCTGCTTTTGGTCGACGGAGTGGGAACGATTATTATTCTTTTTGCCATACAATACATGGAAACTCATGAACGACGCCATTCTTTGAAAAAAAGCCGACAACCGTTGTTTTTAGCCTTGTCGTTTTTGCTCTTGGGGGCGATGAATGGGATTGTTTTGACTAACCATTTGCTGTGGATGTTGTTTTTCTGGCAAGCCACTGTAGTGTGCGCGTTTTTGTTGATTTCCCATGATCGCTCACAAGCCGCACTGAAGTTCGCAGGGCATTTTGCGCGAGTGTGTTCCCTCGGTTGCATTGCTTTTCTCGCGGGCGTTAGTTTCGCGTTTCAGGCAACGGGGACGCTAGTATTATCCGAGTTGTTGTTGTTTAAGGAAGCAACGCTGCTGTTAGCATCCTTGGCTTGTTTCGTAGTAGCCGGTATGGTTTTTTCCGCCCAGTTACCATTTCAAAGTGCACTGATCCGATCCACAGCTTCTGCGAAGCCGGTTTCGGCGATGTTGCAGTCATCCGCAATCGTGACTGCCGGCGGGTATCTGATCCTGAGGTTATCTCCTGTATTTATGAATACCTGGCTGGCGCAAATTGTAGCAGTGATTGGCGCCTTTACGTTTGCCGCGGCCGCTTTGCTGGCGGCGCTGCAACATGATGTGAAGCGAATGTTGACACTAACGACGATTTCCTGCCTGGGACTGGTGATTGCACTTGCCTGCTTTCCGTCCTTGCAGGCGATCTATGCGGCATCATTACTGCTTGTTTTACATGGGGTATCCAAAGCGCTGCTGTTTCTTTGTAGCGGCAGCCATTCCCATTCACCGCTTCCTTTGGTTTTGACGCTTCTGGGAGGGGCATCACTGCTGATGCCGCCTTTTGGGGTGCCGCTGGCGCAGTGGACAGCTATCGAAGCTGCCGTCCGCAATCCTGTTGCATTGGGATTGATTTTAGCCGGTAGCGTGTTTTCAATGATCGTATGGACCCGCTTTGTCGGGATGCGTCTACCCTCCATTTTTACCGATAGAACGTGGACAAGACTACCCTTGGGGTTGTATAGACCGCAGCTGGTTTTAGCATTTGCTGTGACAACTCTATCGATATTTCTCATCCCGTTTGCCAATTATAGTGTTACGCCGATACTTAAGGAAAACTATGGGCGATTTGGCGATATTGCACAAGGGAACGCAACCGCGTTTCAGATCCGGGACTTTTCCGGCATTGACCCGCTTTGGACATTTGCAGCATTGGGCTTGATTTTTGCTTTGGGGTGGTTCGGGGTTCGGGTGGTTGCGGCGCGTACGGATAAGACGGAGCCTTCTGCACCGGAAATTGTAATTGTAGACGCTGTGCAAGCGGACGAGATGATCGCACAAGATAATATTCCGGATTCTGATACTGAAATGAATAAGGATGAAGATGCGAAAGATGAAAACGCGCTGCAAGTTGCAAAGACAGGTCCGGCAGAAGAGACGACTGAAAGCATAACGGAAGCTGAATTAATCACTGAGAAGATAGAACAGGATGAAATAGCTGCTGTGCAATTAGAGCTCGTTGCTCTTATTGCCGCCCCTGCCTCGCCTGCCAACGACGCGGTGCCCGACGTTCCTCGCTGTAATGTTTTCTCGGCGTTTCCCGATGCGAGAAAAACTGATTTTTATGCAACTGTGGTTGCCGGGTCTCTCATAATCCTAATGCTGGAGGTGGTGTTCCGATGAATGCAGCTGTTCTTTCTCATTTTTCCTCACTCGGAATCATCGCCTTATGCCTGTTTGTTCCACCGCTGATTGGCGGACTTGTCGCTGGAGCCGATCGCATTTTTGACGCAAAAAAACAGGGGATGGATGCTCCGTCACTGTTGCAGCCTTTTCAAGATTTTTATGCTTTGTGGCGCAATGAAGTTGTCGGCGTTCCGAGGCATTCCCTTGGCTACGTGTTTCTATCCATGGCCTTTTTTCTAATGGCGCTTGTATTGCTGGGTTTGCAGAAGAACTTGCCGCCCATCTTGTTTTTGCAGGCGTTTGGCGTTTTGGCGCTGATCATGGGAGGCATGGCGCGTCCTGTTCCATATTTTGGCTTGAGCGTTAATCATGGATTAAAAGCTTTTTTAACGCAGCAACCTATTTTGCTTCTTGTCACCATCGGGATCTTTTTTGCGACAGGCAGCTTCAATTTTTCCGCTATTAAAGAATATCCACGGTTGTTGGTTATTGATTTGCCGCTGCTTTGTGCGGCGCTGCTGATCGTCGAATATGCAAACAGAAGTGCGCTCAATGCTGGAGCGGCAAGCGATCCGTCGTTGGCGGTCTTAAAACTGGCGAATTGTTACCGGGCTGGAACTTTGCTGTTACTCGCAGGGTTTTTCTTTGCCCACAGTTTGGCAGGCGCTGCGCTGGCTGCGATTGTGCTGCATGTGTTGCTGATTTTGATTTCCCGCGCCGCGACGTACGAAAATTGGCGAATGAAGATGCAGAAGCTGCAGTGGGAGTGGGGTTATGTGTATTTCGGCTGCGGATTGAACTTAATTTGGATTTACATAAAATATTGGCCGTAACCGTTTGTCATTAATAACGAGGGCCGGGAAATTGCCGGGGGAATACAGCATCGAGACGGTTGAGAAGTTCCTCCAGAGCTTCAACGGCGAGCGGCAAGGGGCCGCTGTCTACGCTCGATAGCAGCGTGACTGATCGGTTTGCTTTAAACGAGCCGTACTGACCGGCTTTTTTGTCGAAATAGGTAAGTGTGAGGGTGAGGTTCGTTTCTTCGTAGGATTCGTCATCAAAGAGACTTGTGATCATTCGGTTTTGCAGAAAGTTGACTTCTACAACAACGGCTCCGTCGGCGGATTGGTCGGCGGTGATTTTTTCGAGGGAGGTTCTGTCGGGCGCAACTGTCAAGGGCGCTGTCAAGCTGGTTTCGTATTTGGGAAACCGGAACTGGCTGCGCAGTTTGTTTTGCAAAGCCGCGTTCAGCGCGGGATTGTTGTACCCGGATCGGTCACTGACTCCAGGTAGGATGATTTTAGTGGAATCATAGGCCTGTGCTGACGGAAGATAAGACAACATAATCAAGGGAAGAACCAATAAAATCAGAAGAGTTGTCAAAAAACGGGAGAAATTATTCATTTGTTGAGCCTTCTTTCATTCGTTGTTTCGATAAGGTATGTTAAACCTTCGGCAAGCAGTGTGAAAAAACCTGCCGGAATCGTTGACACCAGTAGGCCTCTTTGGTAGGATGGAAAAAGCAGAATGGCAGTAATTACGGCAGAATCACAGGGTAAGTATGGCAGGATGGTGGAAAAACAAAAACACTCCTTGTCGGAGTGTTTCTTTTTTGCCGGGAAAGGTTCCTGGGTGGCCGTTACAAGATAAAAGCCAATAGTGTAGAAAGGTAGGAATGTGAAGAATGTCAATTCAGTTGGCTATTATCGTAATCTACATTGCAGTATTGTTCGGAATCAGTTTTTATGCGAAGCGTCTGGCCGCCAACGGTAGCACCAACTTTTTGTTCGCCGGGCGTAAAATGGGCGCAGGTCTTGTGGCTGTCAACGTCGCTGGCCTTGCTATCGGCGCTGCTTCTACCATTGGCGTGGCTGAACACGCATTTAACGTAGGGATCGCCGCAGGTTGGTACAATGGCGCGTGGTCAGCCGGCGCATTAATTATGGGACTGTTTGCCGCCGCCAAATATAGAGAGATGGACTGTACGACGGTTCCGGAACTGTTTGAACGTTACTATGATAAAAACAGCCGTGTTATCGCGGTATTCGGACTTATTATCATTCAGATGGTCATTACAGCGATGCAATATCTGGCAGGCGGCGCTTTATTGTCATCATTGCTGCCGGAATATTTTACGTTCCAGATGGGCATGATCGTCAGTGCGGTTGTATTTATCGGAATTACTTTGATTGGCGGTCTTTGGGCTTCCGGTCTTTCCAACATCCTCAGCATGATCTTGATCTACATCGGTATATTGGCCGGCACTTTCATGACGGTTTCCAACCAGGGCGGCATCGGCGCCATTGCAGCAAAATTGCCGACGGAAACAGACTGGTTCGCTCCGATTGGCAGTTTGGGGCTGGCCATGGTTGTTGGATGGTTTGCGGTTATGATTACACAGACGATCAGTGCACAGGGACCGGTGCAGATTGCCTGCGGCGCCCGTGACGGCAAGGCGGCTCGCAACGGATATCTCTGGGGGGCGCTCATCATTTTCCCAATTGGTTTTTTATGTGCATTGATGGGATTAGCTGCTAAAGTGGCCTATCCCGGAATCACGGCGACGATGGCATTGCCAAAGATTATTATGAGTTTGGACCCTTTTTTGTCAGGGATGACGTTGGCGGCTCTGTGGGCGGCGGATGTTTCGACTGCCTGCACATTGCTATTAGGGGCGGGGACTTTGTTCTCGCAGGATATTTACAAACGATTTATCGCGCCAGGCATATCAGATAGCAAATATGTGATTGTGAACCGGATTGCGATTCTTGCCATTGGATTGATTACTTTGTGGTTTGCCTTTAACGCGGTGGGAATCCTGCGAACGCTGCTGCTTGGTCTTAGTTTGACTACTGCATTTACTGTGATTTTTTTGTTTACGATTTTTGCGCCGGGACTTTGCCGCAAAAGTTCCGCTTTTTACACGACACTGGTGGGTATGACGGCTTTGGCGGCTTGGCAGCTTTTCCCGGTCGTCCGGGTATTTGCTCACCCTATCTATATGGAGTGGTTGGTTTGCCTGGTGACGTTCTTCCTGGTGGCAGTAATCGATAAACGAAAAATTGCTGCGACGCCCGCTTTACCAAAGTAGTTCGATAGATCGCACGCAGACTCAGAGGGAGGATATAACATGGCTCCATTGGCACTGACAAGTTTGGATATTGGCCGGGCCGCTTTGAAAATGGCTGTAACTGAAAATCGCACTGAAGAGCAGACGTTGCGTCAAAATCTGCTGGAGCAACAGGATATTCAGTCGGTTGCCATTGATTTTGGCGGCGAGTTTGTGCCGTCGGTAAAAAAAATAATTGAACGAGCAGTGGTGGCCGCCCAGCGACAGGGACTGGTTCCTTCCAACCATGTTGGCGAAGGAGCGGTGGCGGGCGCGACCCGGGCAGCGCTCGGCCAGATATCTGCTCAGGCTGTGGGATTATCTGTCGGCGGGAAAATAGGTATTGCCCGTTATGGAGAGCATCTTTGCGTGGCTATCTATCTGGGTATTGGAGTATTAAATCTAAATGAAGTAGCGGTGGGCTTGGCCCACCGCTCACTTCCCGAATAATATTACAAAAC
>DATMYT010000161.1:0-4215 GCA_035560855.1 Negativicutes bacterium
CATTAATCCAATATATGAAGAACATGATATAATAAATTATTGTAATGATTCATACGGAAAGAGTGAGGGCGCTTCATGGAAATTAGACAATTGGAGTATTTCGTTTCCGTGGTGGAGACCAGCAGCTTTACCCGTGCATCGGAAAAACAATATGTCAGCCAGCCTTGCATTACCCATTCCATCCGTAAGCTTGAGGAAAATCTGGGCGTCGATTTGTTCGACCGAAGCCAAAAAAAAGCTGTACTGACCGATGAGGGAAAACTGTTTTATACACGCGCCTGTAAGCTGCTACATGACCTGCAGGATACTATGACTGAAATGAATGAACTGCGCAACCTGGCCCGAGGAACGATTAAACTAGCTATTCCGCCTATGATCGGCTCCTGCTTGTTCCCGTACTTATTCACCAATTTTCAGACTCAGTACCCCCAGCTAACCCTGAACGTTTATGAGGAAGGCTCCTTTGCCGCCAACCGGCTGATTGAGCAAGAAGAACTTGACCTTGGCATCATCATTCTGCCGGAAGAAAATCATGGAACTCTTGAGACAGTTCAACTAACGCAACAGGAAATCCTGCTGACAGTTTCACGAAATCATCCGCTCGCGAAGCATAAATCTGTCACTTTTGCCGATTTGCGCCAGGAAAAATTTATTTTGTTGAAAAATAATTTTTTCCAACGCCACGCAGTATTGAAACGTTGTCAGAATGAAGGAGTAGAGCCCAACATCGTATTTAATTCAGGTCAGATCGAAACGGTAAAATCGCTTGTTTCCCATGGTGTAGGAATTTCATTTCTGATGCAAATGGCGCTGGAAGGTCTGGTGGAAATCGTCGGCATTCCCCTCAATCCACCCATTCATGTAAAAATTGGCCTAGCTTGGAAAAAGGGCCGGCAACTCTCGCCTTCTTCCCGCGCCTTCATCAATCTGGTGTCGTCGCAAACGGAGAATGCGTTGGCGCTTCCCATGGAACGCTCATCTGTCCGTCATAGTAAACAGTAGAAAAAGGCGCGGTCAACCGAAAAGGAAGGCCGCGTCATTTCTTTGTCGGGATCGTCTATGCTTGACCGTACTGTTTCTTGATAAGTGGCTTGATTCCGCCACTATCAAGAATATTCATCACATAATCGGACAAAGGTTGCGCCTGCACCGTGGCGCCTGTAGTTTCGTTCGTGACTTTACCGGTAGTCATATCCACCGTCAATACATCACCCCGTTTTACGATTTCACTGATACCGGGGCAAACGATCAAGGGTACGCCGAGATTAATCACGTTGCGGTAAAAAATTCGGCCAAAAGAGTCAGCCAGAATGGCGCCTACGCCTGCAGCTTTTAACGTGACGGCGGCATGCTCGCGACTGGAGCCGCAACCGAAATTGGTGGAAGCTACAACAAGATCGCCAGGCTGCACTTCTTTCACAAAGTTCGGATCCGCACCTTCCAGCGCATGTTTTCCGACCTGATCAGGATCTGTAAGGTCAAGAAATCGTCCCGGATAGATTTGATCGGTATCGATGTTCGGTCCATAGACAAAGGCTTTGCCTTTTAGTACCTTTTGCACATTCTTCACCCCTATTTCAGATATTCTGTCGGATCAACGATTTTCCCCTCTAATGCGGACGCCGCTACGGTTGCAGGCGAACCCAGGTAAATATTGGCCTTGCTAGACCCCATGCGGCCTGGGAAATTGCGACTTGATGCAGTAATGCAAGTCTCACCGGCGCCCAACATTCCCTCATGCGTCCCCAGGCAGGCTGCGCAGCCCGGCGTCACAAAAGTTGCGCCTGCTTCAACCAAGGTTTTCATCGTGCCGTTCGCCATCGCTTCCAGCAGTACGCTTTTGGAAGCCGGAACCACGATAAACCGTGTGCGAGGATTAATTTTTTTGCCGGACAGGATCTTGGCTGCGATGGCCAAGTCGTCCGCCCGTCCACCGGTGCAAGTGCCAAGGAAAGCCTGATTAACAGGTGTACCAACATATTTGGCTATAGGAGAAACATTGTCAACACTATGTGGTGCGGCAATTTGCGGCGTCATTCCAGTTACGTCGAAAGTATGCTCAGCCGCATATTTGTAGCCTGGGTCAGTCGTCACAATTTCAAATTCGTGCTGAACCTTTCCCTTCAGAAACTCAAGCGTAATCTCGTCTGGTTGGATGTAAGCAGTCTTGGCTCCCATTTCCGTGGTCATATTGCACAGCGCCATCCGCTCGGAAATGCTGAGTTGTTTGAGAACCGGGCCGGTGAACTCCACAGCTTTGTAAACGCCGTAATCAGCGCCCAGTTCACCTATGATCTTCAGAATAACGTCTTTGGCATACACGCCTTTGGGCAACTTACCGTCGAGTTGGATGCGGATGATCTCAGGAATCCTGAACCACAGCTGGCCGGTCACCATGATGATGGCAAGGTCGGTTGCACCCACGCCAGTGCCAAATGCGCCGAATGCGCCGTGGATAGTGGTATGGGAGTCGGTGATGACCAATACCTGCCCAGGATAGACAAGTCCTTTGTCGGCCATGACCTGATGGCACACACCCTGATCAACGTCCATCAATAGGTCGATCCCTTGTTCCCAGCAGAATTCCCGGAACAGCTTCTGATTATCCGCCTGCATGATCGTTGACGCCGGCGCAAAGTGATCCAGAAATACCACGACTTTTTTCGGGTCGTGGACTTTTTTGCCGCCCATTTCTTGGAATGAGCGAAGAGTCTGCAGGTACAAATCATTGATTCCTGCCATATCTACTTTGCAATTGACAATCTCGCCTGTTGTAACCGTCGGTTTACCGGCCGCTTTGGCCAGAATCTTTTCTATCGCATGCATGAAACAGCATACCTCCTTGCTTTACTTCGTTGGTCGGGTGTTGAGCGGAACTGTGATTGCCCCCATAGGCATCAGGGTTATCGTTGGCTTGGGTCCGACTTTTTTATAAGCAATCTCCAGCGCTTCATCGATACTCTTGGCTGGCGTGAATAGCAGCATCTGTGAAAAATCAGGTTCCATACAGGATACCAAAATAAATTCGGCTTTTTTCATTAGTCGGGTTACGGCGTAGGCCTTGTGCGCGCCAATTTCGAAGTTTTTCCTTAAAGCGGTTTCAATCCCGGCCGGAGTCTTGTGTTCCTGCATCATTTTTTCATACTGGGCGGAGCCGGACCCTTCACAGCACTCGCCAAGAATGATGACCACGCCGCCTTCTTTTACGGCGCACCATGCATTATCCATCGTTTTTTGCAGTTGATACACATTGATGTCTTTGGGGAACCCGCCGCAGGATGCGATGACAAGATCGGCTTCCTGTTTTACTTCTGCGCCATAAACCTTGTCGACCATTTTGCAGGCTTCTTTGTGCGCTTCGATATAGTCGCCCGCATATACCGCGAGGAAGCGTTTTTCTTCATCAAGCACAACATTGATCAGGAACGAGGGGCGGCACATTTCCACACCTTCGACTTGATCATAATACACCGGATTACCTTCCAGCTTGCCAATGACAGCATTGGGATCGAACATCATGCTGTGGTTGTGACGGATTGTCTCATAGGCTGCTACACCAGGCAACATCGCCTTACGCCCACCGCCGAAGCCGGAAAAGAAGTGATGTACAATACCGCCGGTGCAGATAATATGGTCCACTTCGGTTACAAGTTTGCTGAATCCGACCTTTGTACCTCGTGAGGTAGTGCCAAAATATTTGAGCGTGCTTTCATCGTGACAGTCGGGATTATACATCTTCACTCGCTTGGCGACCGCTTCGCCGACTGCCTCCACCATCTCCTCTTCTGTCATCGCCCGATGGGTTCCCAATGCGAAAACAATTCGCATATTGGCGTCCGGTACACCAACCGCGTTTAATTCGTCCATCAATACCGGCAGAAATATATAGCTTCGAGCAATCCGGGTAGGATCATTAACGATAAACGCCACTGTCTGACCCGGTTTTACAATTTCTCTCAGTGCAGGCGAGCCAATCGGGTTTCGGATAGCCTCAAGTACAGCCGCAGCCGGATCAGGAAGCGCCGGGAATTCGTTGATAACCAGTTCATCCAGCACCAACGCCGGATCAAGCGAAAACTTTACTTCGCCGTTTCCATACTTCATATGGTACTCTTTCATTCATTCTCCGTCCTTTCATTCATGAAGTCGCAAACCTCTGTTGTTTGCCGGAAGCATTCATTGCTACCGGAACGGAACTTACCCCTATGTTTGCAC
>DATMYT010000162.1:0-3069 GCA_035560855.1 Negativicutes bacterium
GAATTTGGTCTTCGATCATTTTGCGCGGAACCGGATTAATCGCCGGCTCACCTACCGGAATTTGCAGCCCCGGCAAAGTCACTTTGCCGATTCCTTCCCCCGCGTTAAAAATAATATCGGGTTGCCCCGCTCTTATTCGAAAATCAACGACAACGGACACGCCATCTGTAATATCAGGATCATCACCTGCATCCTTGATGACCGTTGCGCGCCCTCCATCGACAAATTTTTCGACAAACGCCACCGGAATAGTCAAGGTTTTGCCTGCCGGAACGCTAATATTCACAGAGGTAAAATGCATGCCCTGCCAAGCCATGACAGCAGCCTTTGCCGCAGCGGCAGCGCAAGTTCCGGTAGTAAATCCTGATCTCAAATTTACTTCAGCCAATAAAGATACCCCCTGCGAACAGGGGGTATCACAAACAATATTCTTAGCATATTATTTATTCTACCCACCTGCCTATCTCTCGTAGGTCATAACGGCGTGTGTTGGAATAGGCAGGTCTCCTGACTCCGGTTCATCACGCCGCCCCGCCTTCCCAGGTCACCCCAGTGGCATTATTATGTAGCTGCGTTCACCGTTACAGTGGCGGGACCGCGCCGGGTTTTCACCGGGCTTCCCTATTAAGCAAAATGCACCCTTCCCTCGACCATATTAAATTCAGAAACAATATTATGCGTTTTATTTTACCCTGATTTAGGAAAAATGGCAACCAACACATTAAGCCTATTTGGCTCCTAACAAAGCCAACATAATGCCGCCGGAAATTGCCGTCCCGAACACTCCGGCCAGATTGGGGCCCATGGCGTGCATGATCAGGTAATTGTGACGATTTTCTCGTTGGGCGACCATGTGGGAAACACGGGCTGCAATCGGCACTGATGCAATCCCCGCCGACCCGATAAGTGGATTGATTTTACCGCCGCTAATCTTATTCATAATCCGCGCCGTGATAACCCCCGACGCCGTCCCGAATACAAAAGCAACCAAGCCGAGAAAAATAATCTGCAGAGTCTGCCAATTCAAAAACTGACTGGCTTCCATCGTTGAACCGATTGCAACAGTTAACACGATGGTGATGATATTGAGTATCTCATTGGCGGCTGTGTCAGCCAAACGATCTACCAACAAACACTCTCTGAACAGGTTGCCCAGCATCATCATGGTAATAAGAGGCGCGACCGGAGGCAACAGAAGATTGACCACGACGGCGATGACGATGGGAAAAACGATTCTCTCCAACCGACTCACAAACCTAGGCATATCCATCACAATTTGCCGTTCCGCCTTGGTAGTCAGGAGTTTCATAATCGGTGGTTGAATGAGTGGCATCAGCGCCATATAAGAATAGGCCGCAACGGAAATTTGCGGCAAAAGGTGGGGAGCCAGCTTCATAGTCACATAGATGGCCATGGGCCCGTCAGCGCCGCCAATAATGCCGATAGCGCCAGCTTCGTTGATGGGAAAGCCAATGACTTTGGCAGCAATCATCGCCACAAAGATGCCCAGATGAGCCGCTGCTCCCAAGATAACAAGACTAGGATTGGCGATCATCGGGCCAAAATCAGTCATCGCACCGACGCCGAGAAAAATGAGCGGCGGAACAATAAGCTGGGCCACCCCTTGGTAAGCAATATAAAACAGACCGCCTGGTTGCGTCAGGTCCGATCCGGGTACATTCGAAATAATGCAGGCAAAACCTATGCCGATAAGCAAAAAGGGTTCATATTTTTTAGTAATTGCCAAATAGACCAGCCAGGCTCCAACAAACATCATGACAAGATTGCCCCACCATATTTCGGTCAACCCAGTCTGTTGGAACAGAATAAGCAAAAATGACTTTATCTGGTCATACTTATCCATTTACATTAAGCCCCCAAGCTTTGCCATCATTCTGACAAATCATCTTCCTTGATTTCGCCTATATGGTTAAGATACGGAAAAAAATGCAGCATCACGCCGATTCCTGCAATGAACACCATACTTAGTACAAAATCGATGATACTGAGCACGACGGCCCCCTCCACCGTATTGGGCACCGTGATTTCAGTCATGCCGGTCCCCTCCTTCTAAAATGCGCGCTTGGCCATATATTGCCAGCGCTCTTTTGCCTTTTTCAGCATGGAATCCCTGTTCACTACGGTCCGGTCATGGGTTCCACTGCCGACATCGCCGATTTCGTCCCAGGAGTGGATGTCAAAAACCAGACGATTTTCGTTGATTTCCCTCAACGTCGCCTTGACCGTCACCGTCATTCCAAGGCAGGTCGGTGCATTATGGATTATCTCGATACTATGACCGACCGTAATAAACCCCTCCGGCAGATGTTTATCCACCGCTTCGATGGAAGCGCGGATGGCCATATCCACCCAGGAGGGCGTGGACATGAACTCTTTCATGGAATCTGAATAGTTGGCCGCCGTATCCGACCTCTGAACCACTTTGCGCACCGTTGCATTCTGCCCTGGCACCAATATCTTGGCTAGCTCAAGCATTAATTTTTCTCCTTTCGCGCTCCATATTTCATGGTTAACGGGCAATCCCTGTATTCAGGTAAGACTTCTCCTCGCGAATTTTTCTGTTCTGATGGAGAAGGATTACTGTACGTCTTTTACCAACGCAAATCCAATATCAATGGCCTTGCGGTTCTTATCCTCGGTTCCCTTGGGAACCCGGGCCAGTACCGCCGCTACCAACGACTCACGGCTCACGGTTTTTGTCAGCCCCACTATCGCCCCCAAGGCGATGATGTTGGCGAACATGTCCCGCCCTAGTTCGTCCTTGGCGGCCTTGGTTATCGGCAGCGAGACGATCTTCGCCTTGGTCTCGCTCAGTTCCCTCACGAAGGTCGAGTCGACCACCAGGCTGGCTTCGGCTCCGACGCCTTTGCCGTATTTGTCGAACGCTTCCTGGCTCATCGCCAGCAGGGTGTCCGCTTTCAGTACTTTCGGGTAGTCGATGGGCTCATCTGCGATGATGACTTCCGCCCGGCTGGAGCCGCCTCTGGCTTCCGGTCCGTAGGACTGGGTCTGGATGGCCTGTTTGCCGTCTAAGACCGCGGCTTCGGC
>DATMYT010000163.1:0-7917 GCA_035560855.1 Negativicutes bacterium
TATTTCCCTTTTCGTTCCGTCGTAATCAATCCAGCATTCTCAAGCTCCTTGATGTGGTGTGAAATAGTAGGCGCACCAAGTTTGAGCGATTGAATCATATCCGTAACAAAGCATTCACATTCACACCCTGTTTTAAACTCGGTTTCCCTCTTTTCGGCAATTTTGAAAAACAATTCTAATCGTTTCGGATGGGAAAGCGCTTTTAATATTTTTGCCAGTTTGACCGTATCCATCATACTTGCTTCCTCCACAATTTCAAAACTACATTTCGATAACCGTCGAATTAAATACTAATTGATCCGCCGGTTCATGTCAAGTAACTTTGAATAAAAAATAAGCAAAGGGACCGTATACGTTCCCTTTGCTTATTTTTTTTTAAGAGCCAGGTTCACTGTTAATTACGGTTCAATGCTCTATGAGCGATATCCTTACGGTACTGCATTCCCGCAAACCGGATCTGTTCCACAGCCGGATACACTTTATCCACTGCGGCGGCAATTGTTTCCGCTACCGCCGTTACGCCGAGCACACGTCCGCCGTGAGTCACAACATTCTCACCTGACAACCCTGTTCCTGCATGGAAAACAACGGTATCCTTCGCTTCAGCATCAGACAAGCCAAAGATTACATCCCCCTTGCGATATTCGCCGGGATAACCGCCTGCTGCCACAACTACACAAACCGCCGCGCTGTTTTTCCAGCTCACGTTGCACTCAGCCAAGGTCCCATCAATGCAGGCCTCCAGGATAGGAACGAGGTCAGCTTTGAGCAATGGCAACACCACCTGCGTTTCAGGGTCGCCGAACCGGGCGTTGAACTCAATTACCTTTGGCCCATCGGCGGTAATCATCAGTCCTGCGTAGAGGCACCCTTGGTATAGAATCCCATCATTCCGCAGACCATCGACCATCGGCTGCAATATCGTCTCCTGAATTTGCTTGAGCAGTTCCGGCGTCACCACCGGCGCTGGCGCATAAGCGCCCATGCCCCCGGTATTGGGACCAGTATCGCCATCGCCGACCCGCTTGTGGTCCTGCGCCGCCACCATCGGAATCACCGTAGTTCCGTCAGTAAACGCCAATAATGAAGCTTCTTCACCGATTAGTCGTTCTTCCAGCACTACCTGTTTTCCGGCATCTCCGTGCACTTTTTTCAGCATGATCTCATCGATCGCCGCCAACGCCTCAGCGGCTGTCTCGGCCACCACCACACCCTTGCCTGCGGCCAGTCCATCCGCCTTGACCACGATACCCGTTCCTTGCTTTTCGATATAGGCCCGTGCTTCGGTTGCCGAAGAAAACACCGCAAAGTCAGCCGTAGGAACTTTATATTGCTTCATCCGCTCCTTGGCAAAAGTCTTGGACCCTTCCAGTTGTGCGGCTTCCTGCGTTGGCCCAAAGATTTTCAGTCCCTGCTCCCTGAAATAATCGACGATACCCTCTGTCAGCGGTTGTTCCGGACCTACGACGGTAAGATCAACATTATGTTCGCGGGCAAATCCGCACAGGGCTTTTATATTATCCACCGGAATGTTGACGCATTCAGCGATTTCCCCAATTCCCGGATTGCCTGGCGCACAATAAATTTTTTCAACCCGGGGACTCTGGGCCAGCTTCCATACAAGCGCATGTTCACGGCCTCCGCCACCTACGACCAATATTCGCATCTTTTACCCTCCAGCTATCTCAATGTTTGAAGTGGCGCATGCCGGTGAAAATCATCGCAATACCGTGTTCATCCGCCGCCACGATTGACTCCTCATCCCGCACCGATCCGCCAGGCTGAATGATCGCCGTAATGCCAGCCTTAGCCGCTGCATCCACAGTATCGCGAAACGGGAAAAATGCATCCGAAGAAAGTACTGCGCCCTTAGCCGCCTCGCCTGCCTGTTTCAGTGCAATTTCCGCCGAGCCGACCCGATTCATCTGTCCGGCGCCGACTCCGACCGTTCGCCCTTCACGAGCCACGACGATAGCATTGGACTTCACATGTTTTACAACTTTCCAGGCCAGTTCCAATTCCTTGATTTCAGCGGCGGTCGGGGTACGTTTTGAGACTGTTTTCCACTCTGCCGGAGGCACATCCTTCGTGTCAGTTGACTGGATCACCATACCGCCAGACACCGTCTTAATATCATATCGTTTACCGGCATTGGGTTCAGGCAACGACGCCTCCAACAACCGCACATTTTTCTTCGCGCCGAGAATTTCTAACGCGGCCGCCTCAAATCCCGGTGCAATTACGGCTTCCAAAAAAATGGTTTTCAGTTGTTCGGCTGTCGCCGCATCTACCGGACAATTCAATCCTACGATGCCGCCGTATGCCGAAACAGGATCGGCTTCATAGGCCAACTTGTACGCTGCGGAAATTGAATCAGCAGTTGCCGCGCCACAGGGATTCGTGTGTTTAATCACAGCCGCCGCCGGGCGGTCAAAGTCCGCCACGATTGCGTAGGCCGACTCCAGATCAACGATGTTGTTAAATGAGAGTTCCTTGCCCGCCAGTTGGCGTGCATGAGCCACTCCGCCTTTGGCCGCATTGTCACGGTAAAAAGCTGCACTCTGATGGGGGTTTTCGCCATAGCGCAAATCCTGCAGTTTTTCCCAGGGCAGAATTAGCGTCGAAGGATATTCCCCTTCACCCGTCTGCGCAGAAAAATAGCGGGAGATGGCCGCATCGTACTCAGCCGTATGGGTAAAAGCCTCGCGAACCAATGCCAACCTAGTGTCCGCTGTCACTTCGCCATGCTCGGCCAATTCCGCCAAAACATCGCCATAGCGAGCCGGATTGACGACTACTGTCACATAGCGGAAATTTTTCGCGGCGCTACGGACCATCGCCGGTCCACCAATGTCGATATTCTCCACCGCTTCTTCCTGCGTCACGCCCGGTTTCGCCACCGTCTGACGGAACGGATACAAATTCACAACTACCAGATCAATGGGACGAATCCCGTGTTCACTCATTGCCGCCGCATGTTCCGGATTGTCACGCACTGCTAGAATTCCGCCATGAATATAAGGGTTCAGCGTTTTGACCCGGCCGTCCATCATCTCCGGGAAACCGGTGACATCACTGATATAAACGACTGGAACGCCCGCTTCCTGCAGCGCCTTCATCGTACCGCCGGTCGATATGATTTCGACCCCCATCGCCGACAGCGCCCTGGCAAAATCCACAACGCCAACCTTATCTGATACGCTAATCAATGCCCGTTTTATTTTCAATGCAGTTCGCCTTCTTCCTTTGGGTTTTGGCGGACCGTCAAGACCTTGACAGTCCGTCCCTCCATATGAATCCGATCCTCGCAATACAGCCGGACCGCCCGAACATACAAGCGATGCTCCAGATGAAGGATGCGCTCGGAAAGCGTCGCCACCGTGTCTTCCTCTTCAACAGGCACGGCTTCCTGCAGGATAATCGGCCCGGAATCCATTCCTTCGTCCACGAAATGCACCGTAGCACCTGATACTTTCACTCCGTAGCGAATAGCCTGCTCCTGTGCATCTAGTCCTGGAAAAGACGGCAACAGCGCAGGATGAATATTCATGATGCGTGACGGAAAGCGATTAATAAACTGTGGACTAAGAATTCTCATGAAACCTGCCAACAAAACCAGTTCGACGTGATGAAGATCCAGCTGCGCAATGATCGCCAGTTCAAACTCTGCTTGGGTCGCGTATTTTCGGCGCTCTACGACCGCAGTCGGAATGTCCAGACCAGCAACCCTTCGCAAGGCATTCGCGTCAGGGTTGTCGGAGATCACGACACCGATCTTTGCAACGATACGGTCCGAATTGATTGCATCCACGATCGCCTGCAGATTGCTGCCCCGACCGGAAACCAGCACCCCCAGAACTTTTTTACGCACCGAACGTTCCTCCCTTCAGCTCCACGATTTGGTTTCCTTTCACCACCCGACCGATCTGATAGCAAATTTCACCCTGCCCGATCAGCGTCCGATGAACCAAAGGCGCCTCCGCCTCCGATACAACGAGAATCATACCGATTCCCATGTTGAAGGTGCGATACATTTCAGGCCACGCCACACCGCCCCATTGCTGCAGCAGCGAAAAAACCGTTGGTTTGGGCCAGCTGTCGGTATTCACTGTGACACCGCACCCCGCCGGCAACACCCGGGGAATATTGTCATAAAATCCACCGCCGGTGATGTGGACCATTCCCTTGATGGAATGTTTCTCGATCAGTGGCATACATACCTTTGGATACAACCGGGTTGGCGTCAGAAGTTCTTCTCCGATAGTTCGTCCCAGCTCCGGTATGAAAGTATCTACCGTAAAATTCTGCCGGTCAAAGCAAATCTTGCGAACCAGCGAAAATCCGTTGGAGTGGACGCCTGACGAGGGAAGCCCCAGCAGCACGTCGCCCGGCACAATGGTTTCTCCGGTGATCAGTCTTGATTTTTCCGCCACGCCGACAGCAAACCCGGCAATATCATATTCACCATCAGGATAAAACCCGGACATTTCGGCGGTCTCGCCGCCAATCAACGCACAGCCGGATTCCTTGCACGCCCGGGCAACGCCGCCGACAATATCGGCAACCTTTTCCGGCTCAAGTTTTCCAACCGCGACATAATCCAGAAAGAACAAGGGTTCAGCGCCCTGTACCAGAATATCGTTGACGCACATTGCCACTGCATCCTGCCCGATAGTATCATGTTTATCCATCATGAAAGCCAGCTTGAGCTTGGTTCCTACGCCATCCGTCCCGGATACCAGCACCGGTTCACTGTATTTGTGGGTATCCAGTGCAAACAATCCGCCAAAGCCACCAATGTCCGACAACACTTCCTTGCGGAATGTGGAACGCACATGCGCCTTCATCAGTTCGACAGACCGATTGCCTGCATCGATATCTACCCCGGCGTCACGGTAGCTGAGTCCGGTTCCCGGCTGGTTTTCCTTCATGAGCGCTTCCTCCCCTTCGGTTTTTGCAACGCGCCGCAGGCATTTTCCTCAAAAATGAACTTGGACCCGGGATTCTCTCCCATGCAGGGAACCGCCGTGGGATATTCGCCATTGAAACAGGCAAAACAAAGCCCGCCCGTATTGACTCCCGGAACGCACTGCCGCAGTCCTTCAATCGAAAGATAATATAAGGAATCCGCGCCGATATAGCGGCGGATCTGATCCACGTTCTTGGAATTGGCGATCAGTTCCTTGCGCACCGAGGTATCGATGCCGTAAAAGCAAGGAAAACAGATAGGCGGCGAACTGACGCACATGTGGATCTTCTTCGCGCCCGCCTCGCGCAGCATTTTTACGATCCGTCCGCTGGTCGTACCCCGAACGATCGAATCATCGACCATGATGATGGATTTCCCTGCTACCGCCGAACGGACGGCATTGAGCTTGATTCGGACGCCGGCGTCCCGTTTTTTCTGCTCCGGCTGGATGAAGGTCCGACCGATATAGCGGTTTTTCATCAAGCCTTCCGCAAAAGGAATGCCCGACTGGGCGCTAAATCCGTGCGCCGCCGTAGTACCGGAGTCCGGCACCGATATGACAATATCCGCCTTGAGATTGCTCTCGATAGCCAGTTGTCTCCCCATAGCCAGACGGGCCTGATACACGCTTTGACCGTCGATAATGCTGTCGGGACGGGCAAAATAAATATACTCGAACACGCACAACGCGGCCGGTTGTTTTTCCTCGACGATTCGGCGGGAACGCACTTCTTTGCCGTCAATGACTACCATTTCTCCGGGCTCGATATCCCGGATCATCTTGGCATTGACCGCATCCAGGGCACAAGACTCCGAAGCGAGGACCCAGCCGCCATCCGGCAGCTGTCCGAGGCAAAGAGGCCGAAACCCGTTGGGGTCGCGCACGCCGATCAGCTTGTCTTCGGTCATGATGACCAGGCAATAAGCACCGCCCACCTGAGCCATGCTTTCGACGATCCGGTCCTCGACGTTTTTCTTTTTGGAGCGGGCGATGAGATTCACGATGACTTCACTGTCGATCGTGGTCTGGAATACGCTGCCGCCCAGTTCCAGTTTTTTACGCAACATCGGCGCATTGGTCAGATTTCCGTTGTGCGCCATGCCGATACGACCGCCGGCATAGGAAACCAGCAGCGGCTGAATATTGGCCGCCAGACTGGATCCCGTGGTCGAGTAACGGACATGTCCGATCGCAATATGCCCTGGCATTTCCGGCAGCGAGTCCCGGAATACTTCATTCACCAGGCCCATGCCGCGCCGAATGTCCATCGCATACCCATTGGCTACGCAGATGCCCGCGCTTTCCTGGCCGCGATGCTGCAAGGCGTACAAGCCCCAATAAGTATTGAGCGCAACATCGACTCCCGGAGCGAAAATTCCAAAGATCCCACATTCTTCATGCGGCTTGTCGGCGTCAAGCATCAGATGATCTCTCCAGTCAAACGTTTCAAAATCTCCCGATAGGCGTCCTCCACATTGCCAAGGTCGCGGCGGAAACGGTCTTTGTCCAACTTCTGCTGGGTTTCGCTGTCCCAAAGCCGACAGGTGTCCGGTGAAATTTCGTCACCAAGAATGACCTGCCCTTTATGAACGCCAAACTCCAGTTTGAAATCGATCAGATCAATCTTCTTAGTTTTGAGATAAGCCGACAAAATTTCATTGATTTTCAAAGCGTAGGCTTCCACTTGCTTCATCTGTTCCGGCGTCGCCAGCCCCATCGCCTTGATGTGGTATTCATTGATCATCGGATCGTGCAGCTCGTCGTTTTTGTAGTATAGTTCGAGAACCGGCGTCGGCATTTTCGTGCCCTCTTCCCAACCGATGCGTTTGGCCAGACTGCCAGCCGCCACATTACGGACCACGACTTCCACCTTCAGAATGTCCAGCGTCTTGACGATCATCTCACGGTCGCTGATCAATTTTATAAAATGATGCGGAATTCCATGCTCACCGAGCATATTGAAGAAAAACGCCGAAACCTTATTATTGATGATTCCTTTGTTGATGATGGTGCCGCGTTTGGCGCCGTCGAACGCTGTGGCGTCGTCTTTGTAATATACACGGTATTCGTCCGGGTTTGCGGTTGCGAATACTTTCTTGGCTTTGCCTTCGTATAATTGTTTTTCTTCCATTTTTATAACCTCCAAAATTTTGATTCTGCTATTATATTTTTCTTTATCCTTCCAGCTTGGATGCCAGCTTCTGCGCTTTCTTTTCCACCTGGTCGGCCATTGCTTTGCGGTACGCCCTAAGTTTTCGCTGCAAGGTCGGCGATGCCGTCGACAAAATTTGCGCCGCGAACAGTCCGGCATTTTTTGCACCGTTGATCGCCATACAGGCCACCGGAATTCCCGCCGGCATCTGGACAATGCTGAGCAATGCGTCCATGCCGCCAAGCGAAGTACTATTTACCGGCACACCGATGATCGGTAATGTCGTATATGCCGCCACCACTCCCGGCAGATGCGCTGCTGCGCCTGCCGCCGCTATAATGGCTCCTACACCCCGACCGGCCGCTCCCTCGGCAAATTCGTGCACCTTGTCCGGCGTCCGATGTGCGGAAGCCACCACAACCTCCGTTTCAATCCCAAACTCTTTCAACACATCCACTGCGGGCGACATAACATCCCAGTCCGAATCGCTTCCCATTATTATGGCGACTTTCACTTCCGATCCTCCTCCGATATTATATTTTGCGATAAAAAAACGAGCGGGGAGCTTCGCATGCTTAAGATCAGCGAAACCTCCCCGCCCGGGCTTTTATCCCCTCGGTGTAGCGCCGCAGCGCCTGTACCACTTGGTCACAGCCACACCGGCATTGTTCGTTCTTCTGCAGAACGACACGGGCAACGTCGGCCGTGCGGAACCCTAGGTACACTTTCGCACGTAAGACTTTTGAGACAGCTCAAAAACATACGGCGGCTTTTTAATTGCACCACCATTGTACC
>DATMYT010000164.1:0-12716 GCA_035560855.1 Negativicutes bacterium
CATGTATATGGCGCCAATCGGCGTCTTTGCGTTGATCATGCCGGTAGTTGCGATCAACGGGCTCAAGGTTTTACTGCCCTTGGCGACCGTTATCGTCACGGTTTATATTGGCTGCATATTACACATGGTTATCGTGTATAGCGGATCTGTTTCGCTGCTCGGCGGGATGAGTCCGATGCGTTTTTTTAAGGGCGTTTTCCCGGCGATGTTGGTGGCTTTCTCGACCTGCAGCAGCAGCGAGACATTGCCGATCAACTTAAAGTGCACCCAGGAAAATCTGGATGTGGATAAAGACCTTGCAAGTTGCAGCTTGCCATTCGGAGCTACGGTAAATATGGATGGAACGGCGCTTTACCAAGGAGTGTGCACTTTGTTTGTGGCTCAGGCATATGGCCTTGAGCTTAGTATGGGCCACTATTTTATTATTGTTCTGACAGGGACTCTAGCTTCCATCGGAACCGCCGGGGTTCCTGGCGCAGGATTGATCATGCTGACGATGGTATTGCAATCGGTTGGGTTACCGTTGGAAGGGATAGCCTTGGTTGCTGGCATCGACCGAATATTGGATATGATACGGACAACCGTTAACATCACGGGGAACGCTGCTGGCTGTGTCGTGGTTCAAAATAGCGAAGACAAATATATTTGATACCGAGGTAAACGAAAAGATCGTAGGGGAGTTTTGTCGGCTTGATGTGATGGCCGCAAAACTCCCTTTTGCATTCGACCGCTTATGTTAGGAGTGTCTGGAGCGGATCTGTGTTATTTGCAGGATTTCTGGTCAGAATCGGGAATTGATATAGTTGTAGTTTTTTGTGCAACTACATAAAAAGAGGAGATATTGGCATCGGAATATTAAATACATCGGAGCTTTTGACCGAGACTGAAATTTTGAGGTGAAACCGTGAACGGGTTTTGTGATCGTCTCGGAGCGGCGTTGCGTTCCAAAAGTTGCGACATTGAAAACGAAAGCGACTATTTATCATCGGCGGTTCTGGTTCCGCTGGTCCGTCATAATAAACGATTAGGCATACTGTTTGAAATTCGTTCCGCCTCGTTGAACTGGCAACCGGGAGATATTTGTTTTCCGGGAGGGCGGATTGAACTGGAGGATGCCGGTCCGATGGCGGCAGCCCGGCGTGAGACGCAGGAAGAACTGGGACTGCCGGAATCGGCGATTGATGTTCTGGGACCGCTGAACTATATGGTAAGTCCAATTGGAGTTATGGTGCATCCATTTGCGGCATATATCAAGGATTTTGACATGATTCGCCCCAATCATGATGAAGTGGCCGGAGTCTTTGTAGCACCGCTTGATTATTTGCTAGCAACTGAGCCGTTGACTGCCCATATGGAGTTGGCAACCCGACCGTTGCCGGACTTTCCGTTGGACCTGCCGGATGCGTCTTATGCGCGGGACTGGAAACGCCGCACTACGTATCCGGTATTGTTTTACCAATATGACGGGTATGTGATCTGGGGATTAACGGCTAGGGTATTATGCGGTTTTTTAAATGTCTGCCAATCTTTGGCGCTGAGATAAGAAATAAGGGAGGTATTGGATATGACAATAAAAAAAGAATTATATACGGTTGAAGGCATGAGCTGCAATCACTGCAAAATGGCTGTGGAAAAGGAAGTTAAAGCGTTGCCGGGGATGGTGTCGGCAATAGTCGACCTGGCCGCCAAAACGCTGACCGTGGAATACGATGGGGAAAAAACCAATCCTGCAGCTATAAAGATAGCAGTGGAAGACGCTGGATTCACAGTCGCGTGATTCCTTGACGCTGCCGGATGGCTTTGCTATACTAAAGCAATGCTTCCCGTATGCGGGGGCTTGTTTGTGTATGTCTGACGAATTTTTTGAATAGAAGGTGCCTGATGGCTGTTAGATTGGAAGATAAATTAACTGAACAGCGAAAGCGTCGTCGCCGCAACATATGGATTGGTGTAGGCGCGTTGACACTCCTTGCCGTGGCGGCTGGAGTTTTTTCCTATTGGTGGTTCGGCGGGCGAAGTCTCACGGGGCGCGCAACCGTTAATCGTAACCAAGAGACGGAACATTATATGATTCCGCCCAATAAATTAAATATCCTGATCATGGGTGTGGACGACCGCCCGAAAGAAGATGATCCCGGGCGTTCCGACACGTTGCTTGTTATGACAATCGATACCGAGAGCCGGGAAGCTTCCATCATTTCGGTGCCTCGGGATACTCGGGTTCGGGTTAAGGGACTGGGCTGGGACAAGATCAACCACGCTTTTCTTGTGGGCGGCGTTGCCTTAACACAGAAGACGACCGAGAACTTTCTCGGGATTCCCATGGATTATTATGCCAAAATCAATCTGGAAAGTTTTGGCCGGATCGTGGACGCGATCGGCGGCGTAACGATTGATGTGGAAAAACGGATGCAATATGAAGATTCCTGGGATCATTATGTGATCGATTTGAAACCAGGAGTGCAGCACCTTGATGGGCGAACTGCGTTGCAGTACGTGCGGTATCGGGATGAAGAAGGAGATATCGGGCGCATTGCGCGGCAACAGAAGTTTATAAAAGCGGTCTTGATGGAAGTAAGTTCACCGGCCATCATACTAAAGGCGCCGAGCCTTATCCGTGAAGTGTTTGCTTCGTTGGATACAGATATACCGATACCCTTGATGCTGGGGCTCGCCCGCAAACTCAAGGATGGATTGAGCGGCGGATTCAAGACACAAATGGTAGAAGGACTACCCTATTATATTGATGATATCAGCTATTGGGTGCCAGACATCATGAAAACCCGCCAAATGGTGGCGACGATGCAGGGCGTTCCGTTCGAAGGAAATATCAAAACTGCTGCGCAGAGAGCGGCGGACGAGTATCGGCAGGCGCTTCCTGCAAATGCTCATTTAGATGATGGGACTTATTATCAAGGGATGGATAACGCGAAGCCGACAAAGCCGGGAGTAAAAACGCCAGCAGCGGCTACGACAAAGCCGCCAGCCCAGACTCCTGCTAAAACACCTACACCTACACCTGCAAAACCGCCGACCACGACTCCGGCGAAACCGGCGCCTACTAAGCCCACTAGTGCTGTGCCGGTACGGATGGCGGCTGAACTGGTCAACGCTAGCGGACAAGCGGATGCCGGCGATATTATCGCAGGAATTATGCAGAGCCGAGGATTTGAAGTGGTGGGAGTGGCAACGGCCGGGACGCCGATCCGCACTACTGTGGTTACGTCATATACTCAGCATCCATCGGTTATTTCAAAATTGACAAGCATGCCATTTCGCTACGTGTTGAATATTTCAGAGGATCCTGAGCGGGAAATTCCGGTACGGGTGTTGATCGGGCAAGATCATGGCGCCTGACGGATTATTGCCGCTGATTCCGGATTACCCGGTGAATTTGAATCTCGTAGGCCGCCAATGTTTGGTGGTGGGCGGGGGCGGTGTTGCCGAGCGCAAGGTTGCGGCATTGTTGGAATCCGGGGCGTTAGTGACATTGATCAGTCCGGAGCTGACACCAAATCTTGCACTGTGGGTTTTCCAGAGGCGAGTGATTCATTGCCCGAAGCAGTTTGAAAAGGGCGATGCCAAAGGATATATGCTGGTAATGTGTGCGACGGATTCACCGACGGTCAATGAGCAGGCGGCAAAGGAAGCAAAACAATTTGGGGCATTGGTAAATGTTGCAGACACGCCGGCGTTATGTGATTTTACGTTGCCGGCCCGTCTGCAGCGGGGGAGATTGTCGATTGCCGTTTCCACCGGCGGGCAAAGTCCGGCCTTGGCGCGGGAACTGCGCAACGAATTGGCCGCACAATATGGGCCGGAATATGCAGAGTATCTTGAGATCGCCGGACGACTGCGTCGTGAGTGGCAGGAAACCTGCATATCCAGTGAGGAACGTTGTCAGCGTTGGAATGAAATAAAGGGCTTCGATCCGGACGTGCTGGAATTATTGCGGCAGGGTCGTAAGCAAGAAGCGGAGGTCAGATTCAGGAATGGTATTGGCTGTCTTAGGACTCAACCATAAAACGGCTCCCGTTGAAATCCGCGAATGCCTTGCCTGCCCCGAAGACCTTGTGAAGCAGGGCTTGCGTCGATTGGATGAACACGAGGATATTTTGGAATGTGTGGTCCTGTCCACCTGCAATCGTACAGAAGTATATGCTGTACTGGAAGATGTAGATGACCCGTCGGCAGTTATGCTCGAATTTTTGGAGCGGATGGCGGGGCCATCTCCGCAGGATATTTCGCCCGAACATCTTTTTTACTATAGTGGGGATGACTGTATCCGGCATCTTTTCTGGGTGGCGGGCAGCATTGATTCTTTGATTATTGGCGAAGGGCAGATTCTCAGCCAGGTTAAAAAAGCCTATTCGGTCGCGAAAGACTGCGGTACAACTTCGACCGTTCTCAATACGCTGTTTCACCGTGCTATTGCTGCAGGGAAAAAAATTCGCACGGAGACGAAAATTGCTTACAGCACTGTTTCCGTCAGCTACGCGGCCGTTGAACTGGCCAAAAAACTTTTGGGCGATTTATCGAACGTCAACGTGATGATTCTCGGCGCCGGAGAAATGAGTGAGCTGACAGCTCGACATCTGGTGGAGAATGGGGTCAAAACCGTATTTGTTTCCAACCGGAACCATAGCCGGGCGGAAGATTTGGCTGAAAAATTTCATGGACAAGCCGTTCCTTTTGAAAAGTTTATGAAATGGGCGGTGGATACCGACATCATCATTACTTCCACCGGCGCTCCCCACTATATCGTTCGGGCTTGGGACGTTGCTCACATTATGCCGCAGCGGGCGGGGCGACCCTTAATTTTCATCGACATTGCAGTCCCTCGCGACGTGGAACCGGAAGTAGCGGCGATTGCAGGGGTAAGTCTGTATAATATCGACAATCTAAATGCCGTAGTTGACTCCAACAAACGCGAGCGCCAACGCGAAGCGAAAAAGGCGGAGCGAATTCTTGAAGCGGAGGCCAAGGAACTGACCGACCGTTTTCGTTATCTCTCCTATCAACCGGTGCTCAGCCAGCTCAAGGATAAGGCAGAAACGATCCGGCAGCGGGAAGTAAAACGGGCCTTGGCGAAATTGCCGGAAATAAACGCGGAAGACCGGCGGGTTCTGGAAAACATGTCCCGCATGTTGGTGCGAAAATTGTTGCGTGATCCGGTGATTTGCACCAATGAAGCGGCGGCTCGTGGCGAAGAAGATTTTTGCGTCGAAGCTCTGACCCAGTTATTTAAATTAAACGAATTGGGAGAATCAACACGTTGTGAAGCCAAAAATAATCATCGGTACGCGCGGCAGTAAGCTAGCCCTCTGGCAAGCGAACTATATTGCAGAATGTCTCCGGAGGATGAATCCGGAGGTATTGGTGGAACTTAAACATATCGTAACCACAGGGGACAAGATTTTGGATGTGCCCTTGGCGCAGATTGGCGGGAAAGGTTTGTTCACCAAGGAACTGGAGGTAGCAATGCTTTCCGGCGAAATAGATCTGGCAGTGCATAGTCTGAAAGATATGCCGACGGAGTTACCTGCAGGATTGACGCTGGCGGCGACAACTGCGCGCATGGATCCGCACGATGCTTTTGTCAGTCAAAAATATACCAACCTTGCGGATTTGCCACCCGGTGCGGTCGTGGGGACTTCGAGTCTTCGCCGCAAGGCGCAACTTCTTAGGCTGCGCCCTGATCTAAATATTGTCAGCCTGCGTGGAAATCTTGACACACGGCTGCGAAAACTGGACGAAGGTCAGTTTGACGCTATTGTACTGGCGGCGGCCGGATTACGACGGCTCGGATGGGGAGACCGCATCACGTCTTTGTTGTCGCCTAACGAATGCCTGCCGGCTGTGGGGCAGGGCGTACTGGCCATCGAAACGCGCTCGGATGATGCAACGATTTTGGCGATGGTTGCCCGATTGGATGATTCAGAAGCGCGGGTCTGTGTCACGGCGGAACGGAAGTTCTTAGCCGTTGTGCAGGGCGGCTGTCAGGTGCCGGTCGGCGTGTTTGGACGTATGGATGGCGGTCAACTGGTGCTCACAGCAAGGATTTTGTCGCTGGACGGAGTTCGCTGCGTTGAAGGAAAAGTGGCCGGAACTCCGGCTGAAGCGGAAATGTTGGGAGATACTCTCGCCAGTCGGTTACTTGCCGCTGGTGGAGGAGAGATCCTAGCAGAGCTTGGATAAGGGAGCGAGTGCTTTGATTAAAGGAACTGTTTGCCTGGCGGGCGCCGGTCCGGGCGACCCCGGATTGGTAAGTCGCCGAACCCTGGAATGTATTCAGCAGGCTGATGCAATCGTTTATGACCGATTGGTATCGCCACGATTGATTGCGCTTGCGCGCCCCGATGCTGAGATGATCTATGTCGGCAAAGCTTCCAGCCAGCACACCCTGCGACAAGACGATATTAATGCGCTGCTGGTGAGGCTGGCGAAGGAAAATAAATCAGTACTGCGACTCAAGGGCGGTGATCCTTTCGTTTTTGGCCGGGGTGGCGAAGAAGCGATGGTTTTGCGTGAAAATGGGATTTTATTTGAAATCGTTCCGGGCATCACTTCAGCGATCGCCGTTGCCGCTTATGCAGGAATTCCGGTGACTCATCGAGGAATTGCAACTTCTTTTGCCGTGTTTACCGGTCATGAGGATCCGGAAAAAACTGAGTCCGGCCTGCAATGGGATAAATTAGCTATGGCGACCGACACGTTGGTTTTTTTGATGGGGGTAGAGAATCTGCCTTACATTACGACGCAATTGATGGCGAATGGCCGTTCGGCGGATACGCCTGCGGCTGTTATCCGTTGGGGAACGACTCCGCAGCAGCAGACGCTGGTCACGACGGTTGGCAGTGTTGTTGCTGATGTGGCGGCTCATAAATTGACGCCTCCGGCGATTTTTATTGTTGGCGAAGTCGTAACGTTGCGCAATGAATTGCGGTGGTTTGATACCCGCCCTCTGTTTGGTCGCCGGATTTTGGTGACGCGTGCGCGGGAACAGGCCAGCCGACTGACTGCCGGACTGGAGGCGGCCGGAGCGCATTGCATTGAAGCTCCGGCCATTCAGATTGTTGAGCCGCAAAGTTACGAACCTCTGGATCAGGCAATCGCTGCGCTAGCCCAATATACTTGGGTGGCATTCACCAGTCCTAATGGAGTGGAAGCCTTCTTCAAACGGTTAAAAACTGCAGGGAAAGACGTGCGGCAACTGGCTACGGCCAAAGTGGCTGCCATCGGCTCCGAAACGGCCGCTGCGCTGGAACGACATGGAGTGATCGCTGATCTTGTTCCGGCTGAGTTCCGGGCCGAAGCGGTAGTAGCGGCTTTGACCGGCCGTATCAGTTCACAGGACCGAATTCTGATTCCCCGGGCAGAGCAGGCGAGGGAACTGCTGCCGCAGGAACTTGCCCGCATGGGGGCCGCTGTGGATCTAGTGGCGGCGTACCGGACAGTAACGGGCGGCGCGGATGGTCAAGCTGTCGCCAAGATGCTTGCAGCCGGAGAAATTGACATCGTGACGTTTACCAGCTCATCGACGGTGACCAATCTATTGGCGCTGTTGGGTGAACAGGGGCGTGAGTTGCTGTCTGGCGTTAAGATTGCCTGTATTGGGCCGATCACTGCTGATACCTGCAGCGAGCAGGGATTGCATCCGGATCTTATTGCTGCGGAATATACGATTCCGGGCTTGACTGAAAGCATTATACGTGAATGGGGGGGGAATCGTAATGAGTGAAATTGTTTATCGGCCGCGTCGCCTGCGGGTATCTGCGGGCATTCGCAATATGGTGCGGGAAACGCAGCTGTCGGTTCATGATTTTGTCTATCCGATCTTCGTCGTTCCCGGCATCAACATTCGGCAGGAAATTCCTTCGTTGCCCGGGCAATATCATCTGTCGGCGGATCAGGCGGTAGAAGTTGCAAAACAGGCTGCTGCGCTGGGGATTCCCGCCGTATTGCTGTTTGGGCTGCCTGAGTATAAAGACGCCAAGGGCTCCAGCGCCTGGGACATGAAAAGCCCGGTACAACGGGCGATGGCATTGATCAAGAAAGCGTTGCCTGACATGGTTATCATTGGAGATGTCTGCTTGTGCGAATACACAGATCACGGACACTGCGGATTGCTCAAAGGACAGGAAGTCGACAACGATTCGACCCTTGATTTGCTGGCTCGTGTTGCTGTAAGCCAGGCTAAGGCGGGCGCTGATATGATTGCGCCATCTGACATGATGGATGGGCGGGTAGCGGCCATTAGGGAAGCTCTTGACGTGGAAGGCTATACAAATCGCTCGATCATGGCCTATTCGGCAAAATATGCTTCGGCTTTTTACGGCCCTTTTAGGGAAGCGGCTGATTCCGCGCCGAAATTCGGTGATCGCCGCGCCTATCAGATGGACCCGGCCAATGTTCGGGAAGCTCTGAAGGAAACAGATCTTGATGTCTCGGAAGGCGCAGATATTATCATGGTCAAGCCGGCACTCTCGTATCTGGATGTAATCAGCAAGGTGCGGGAGAACTTTGAGCTGCCGGTCGCGGCCTACAACGTCAGCGGCGAATACTCCATGGTAAAGGCGGCAGCGGCTAATGGCTGGATGGAAGAGAAGCGGACAACGCTTGAAATTCTTACCAGCATAAAACGCGCCGGCGCAGACATAATCATTACTTACCATGCGTTAGATGCAGCGAAGTGGTTATAAACGGGAGGCGACAAAAGTGGCGCTGAATCTGGAAAAATCGACGATTGCGTTCGCCGAGGCGAAACAACTTATGCCCGGCGGCGTTAACAGTCCGGTTCGCTCGTTTCGGGGAGTTGGCGGAACGCCGCCATTCATTGCCCGTGCCAGCGGTAGCCGGATCTATGATATTGACGGCAATGAATATATCGACTATGTAGGTTCATGGGGGCCAATGATTCTCGGGCATGCTCATCCGAAAGTTACTGCGGCGTTGCATGTTGCACTGGATCAGGGAACAAGCTATGGAGCACCGACGCTGCTGGAAACCGATCTGGCGAAGCTTGTTCGGCATGCGTTTCCGGCGATGGATTTGGTACGGATGGTGAACTCGGGAACCGAAGCGACAATGAGCGCATTGCGCTTGGCGCGCGCTTTTACGAAACGTGATCGGATCGTCAAGTTTGAAGGCTGTTACCATGGCCATCATGACAGTTTACTCGTCAAGGCAGGATCGGGAGCCGCGACTTTTGGCGAGCCAGACAGCCCCGGCGTACCAACCTCGGTGGCTCATACTACACTAACTTTGCCCTTCAATGATGTTCCGGCAATGGAAAAGCTTTTTTCCGAGCAGGGAGAGCTGATTGCCGCTGTCATCATTGAGCCGGTTCCCGGTAACATGGGAATGGTGCTGCCACAAGAAGGTTATTTGCAAAAAGTGCGTGAATTGACGGCGCACTATGGAATATTGTTGATATTCGATGAAGTGATGTCCGGTTTCCGAGTTGCACTTGGTGGTGCGCAGAACCGTTTTGGGATAAAACCGGACCTTGTTTGCCTTGGCAAGGTGATTGGCGGCGGATTGCCCGTCGGCGCTTACGGGGGGCGGCTGGATATCATGAGCTGCATCTCGCCGGCAGGACCGGTCTATCAGGCGGGAACCTTATCCGGCAATCCGTTGGCGATGACCGCAGGAATTGCCACCTTGGCTGAAATCATGAGTACACCGGAATTTTATCCGGCGATTGAAGCAAAAACCAATTCATTATGCGACGGAATTGCCCGTGCGGCGAAAGCAGCCGGGGTAGCGATCCAGTCTCATCGTCTGGGAAGCATGTTTGGAATGTTCTTTAATGAGCGCCCGGTGACGGATTACACCAGCGCGGCCACTTCAGATCAAGAGGCGTTCCGGGTCTGGTTCCATACTATGCTTGAAAACGGCGTATATTTGGCGCCGTCTCAATTTGAGGCCAGCTTCATGTCCGCAGCACATAGCGCTGATGATATTGAAAAAACGGTATCGGCGGCCAAGATCGCATTTGCTGCCGTAGCGGCAGCGCGCTTAAAATAAAGGATTAAAACCATGAAACGAAAGACCTCCTGTTCGTAGAAGTATCCTACGACGGAGGTCTTTTATTTCGTCTATATTTCGGAGCAAAAATTAACTGCGTACGATTTTTGCGAGGGCAGCCAGAGTGGCAAGAATATCTTCTTCACTGGTAAAGCCGCTGACGCTGAAGCGAACCGTTCCCCGTTCAAAAGTGCCGAGGGTGTGATGGGCGGCGGGAGCGCATTGCAAGCCGGTGCGGGTCAGGATATCAAAATCGCGTTCCAGCCGCAACCCGACCTCTTCGCAGGAATGGTCGGCAATATTGAGCGAAAGAACGCCAAGCCCCTCGTGCGGATTTTCCGAACCGTATACGGTAATTTGCGGTATTTCGCGCAAGCCGTCCCGAAAAAACTTCATCAACTGTCTCTCGTGGCGTAGGACATTTTCAATTCCAAAGTTGTTCAGGGCGGAAATCGCCGCGCCCAAGCCGGCAATACCCACTGCGTTCAGTGTGCCGCTTTCCAGCTTATCCGGCAGAAAAGAAGGCTGAATATCGGACTCGGAAGCACTGCCGGTACCGCCAAACACTAAGGGGCGCAAATCAACATTCGGCCCTATCACGAGCCCGCCGGTTCCCTGTGGCCCCCCCAGGCTTTTATGTCCGGTAAACGCCAAAAAATCAATGCCGATAGCTTGAATATCAAGCGGACAAACGCCTGCCGTCTGGGCTGCGTCCACGGCAAAAGGAATTTCCGCTTCGCGAGCTATCGCCGCGACTTCGGCAATCGGGAGCAGGGTCCCGGTAACATTCGAAGCATGAGTAAGCAAAACAAGTCGGGTGCGCGGCGTGAAAGCGCTTTTCACCTTTGCCGGATCCAAGCGACCACAAAAGTCGCATTGTACGATAGATAAATCGATACCACGTATTTCCAATTCTCGCAGCGGTCGCATGACCGCGTTATGTTCCATGGAACTGACGACGACATGGTCGCCAGGATTTAAAAAACCGAACAGCACCATATTGATCGCTTCGGTGGCGTTTTTTGTAAAAATGACCCTGTCCGTCAAGGGCGCGTTGAACAGAGTGGCAATCAAATCACGGGTATTGTAAACCATGCGGGTTGAAGCAATCGCTTTGCCATGCCCGGCGCGACCAGGACTGCCGCCGCAGTTTTCAAGATAGTCCTGCATGGCTGCGATCACGCTCGGATGTTTGGGCCAGGATGTAGCGGCATTATCAAGATAAACCGGCAGAATGGACACCTCCTCTCAAGCTAAATTATATCACGTGCAGGAGGGGAAAACTTCCCGGGTCAGCCAGTCGGCAACAGCCGGAACAAAACGTTCCGAAGCATAGGCAAAGCTATGGGCGTGACCTGGGAGCAGCAACAGTTCTTTTGGGTTTTCTGCGGCGGCATACAGTTGATGCGCCTGTGCTACAGGTACGGTATTGTCATCCAACCCGTGCACAATCAGCAACGGCATACCTGCAAGGCTGTGAGCCGCCCCGAGAAGATCATAGTGGTCAAAATCCTGTATGAACTCCGGTGTCAGTTGAACCGGTTCGTTTTCATAAACTCCGGTGATCGTTTGTCCGTGTTCTAAACTTTCATAATGCTCCCCTAACATACCACGGAAAGTTTCGAAAAGGTCGGACGGAGACGCCATCAGGCAAAGACCTGACAAAGATTTGTCACTGGCGGCGAAAGCAAGTGAGGCGGCAGCACCCATGCTGCGCCCGAGCAAGGCAATGTTCTGACTAACATATTTTCGGCAATAGTATGCGACAGCATTGATTTCTTCGACCTGCTGCGACATACAACGCTGCGGCGTAAAGCGAAACCGAAGTAGGGAGATGTCACGTTCGTGCAGACTGTCCGCTAAATCGAACACACTGCCTCCTTCGGCAGAACCACAAAAGCCATGGCACACGATCAGTACCGGGCGATTCGCGCCCGAGCGCGCGGGGTGCAAAAATGCAGCCAGATGATTATTGCCGGCCGGAATTGTAAAATTTTGCACAATGGCAAACCTCCTTACATGTTTTCACACCCTGTAATTCATGCAAAAAAACAGGTCGCCCCCTGAAGGGACGACCTGTTGCGTTCAGCGGATGGACTAACGGAGCCTGCGTCCGCGACGTGCCTCGCTGGGTTAAGACTTATCGACCGAAGCCGCGAGTCTTCTGGAAGCAGTCCCGGCAATATACCGGACGGTCGCTACGCGGGGCAAAAGGAACCTGGGTCTCTACGCCGCACTCGGCACATACTGCCGGGTACATCTGACGCTCGCCGCCTTGGCCTTGGTTGCTTCCGCCACCAAAGTTACCGCGTTGTTTACGAGCGGAGCGGCATGTAGGGCAACGGCCCGGCTCGTTTTGGAATCCTTTTTCAGCATAGAATTCTTGCTCACGTGCGGTGAACTCGAAATCAACGCCGCAATCTCTACATTTTAGAACTTTGTCTTCAAACATGGGTTTTCCTCCTCTGTCTTCCTGCTCAGCGGACTCGGGACAGCGTGGCTTTTCGACCTCTCCGGCAGGCAAAACAAGAAGAGGAGAATGGGCACGGGTCGCGGGAACGAACTTTGTGCAGGGGCGCATCAAAAGTATAGTAATGCGCAACATTTACTATAACAGAATAACAGAGAAGCGTCAATCAATTTGTCGAAATACTTTTAAAAAACCGTGATCGCAGCAAAGACGGCGG
>DATMYT010000165.1:0-2984 GCA_035560855.1 Negativicutes bacterium
TTTTGTTGCAGGTGCTGAAAGAATGTGCAAAGGCCCAAATTCATACTGCGATAGAGACAAGTGCTTTTGCAAGTAACGAAATGTTTTTGAAGGTATTTAGCTATCTCCATTTTGCTTTTATAGATGTAAAGAACTTTGACGATGGCAAACATATTGAAGGAACTGGCGTTAGTAATAAGGTTATCTTAGATAATATTGCGAGTCTTAAACCATCCGGTTGGAGTGGACGTCTTGTATTAAGAATGCCTATTATCGGTGGTTACAATGACAGTAAGGAAAACGCCCTTAAATGCATTGAGTTCATGAATGCTAACGATTTATATGAAATTAATCTTTTGAAGTTCCATCGTTTGGGTCAAACAAAGTGGGAGCAATTGGGGTTGGAATATGCGTATGTTAAAGCCGGCGATGTGTCCCTGGAGACCTTGAATGAGTTGCAATCCTTGTACTTGGATAATGATATTTGTTGCTATGTTGGTGATGATACCCCATTTTAATTTTAATGGAATCACGCAATTGCTTGAGCTGCTTTAACCGTTGGGCCATTGAGACGGTGGTCCAACGTGTTTTATATGTTCGCTTTTCCTCATCCTGCCTGCAATTGAATCCCCAGTGGCCTTAAAGCCCAAGTCCCCAAAGATGTGACGGTATGATGAACAGCATATTGTCCTCTTCTTTCATGGGATTGTTGCATTTCGCAGCAAATATACTACGTTTAACAGAAAGCTGCTGGGAAACCATTTGGTTATATTGCCAAAAAGAGAAGCGGTTAGTTGCGTCGGCCCATGAAAGCAGAGAACTTAGTTGCTGGAAATGGTTTGATTGATTTCTGGCAAAACATACGTTTTCGGTTCAGAAATTGTGGAGGAAACACAGTATGAAAAATATCCAGATAAAATTGACCTGTATTACTTTACTTATTTTTTGTGTAGCGCTCGGAACTCTTGGTGGCCTGAACTATTGGAAGGCACGGAAGATTGTGTCAGATAATCTGAATAAAGAAATCGCAGTGCTTGCGCGTAACTCCGCCAAAGATGTGAATGATTGGTTGGAAGGTCGCAAACTCGAAGTTGCAGGGATTGCGCTGGCACCGGTTTTACAGACGGGGAATCCGGAACTGATTGTTCCTTTTCTGGCCAATGCGACCAAACTTAATGGCCGGTATGATACATTTGGTTATATGACTTCAACTGGTTTGACTTATGATAAGAACGGCGCAGTGGGTGACCGTAGCACGAGGGAATACTTTCCTAAAGCAATGCAAGGAGAATCCGCCATTTCCGATCCGATTATTTCTGCGGCAACAGGAGAGTTAGTGGCTGTTGTAGCGGTTCCTGTAAAAGTGGATGGCAAGGTGACAGGCGTTTTTTTTGGTACCCTGAGTTTGGCTGAAATATCTAGAAAGACTTCAGAAGTTAAAATCGGCAAAACAGGATATGCCTATATGATCAAAACCGATGGGGTGACGATTGCTTCTCCTAATAAAGAACTCATCATGAAAGATAATCTTCTAAAAAACGAAAAAATTCTCCCTGCGCTGCGAAAAATTGCCGAGCAGATGGTTAAAGGAGAAGCAGGAGTCGCGACCTACGAGCACAATGGTGTAGATAAAATGATGGGATTTGCTCCTGTAGCAAATGCTGGCTGGTCGTTGGCTGTAAGTTTGCCTGTTTCTGAAGCAACTGGGGATTTGTCTGATCTGACGTGGATTTCGTTGATCACAATTGTTATTGTTTTGGCAATTGCGGCAGCAATTATAGCTTGGTTCGCTCGGCAAATCGCCCGTCCGATTATTCTTTTGGAAGGAGCCGCTAATAAAATCGCCAGCGGCGATCTATCCCAAAGCAGCCTTGATATTCATTCAAACGATGAAATCGGCAGGCTGGCCCAAAGCTTTGAACTAATGTCTCGGAACGTGCGTTCTCTCATTCGACAGATTAGCAGCAATGCCGAACAACTAGCGGCATCCAGCGAAGAACTGACAGCTAGCGCCGAACAATCTGCTCAGGCATCCAATCAGGTGGCTATTTCCATGACGGATGTTGCAGAGGGAGCCAATGCTCAATTGGCGGCGGCCACGGATGCTTCCGCTGTAGTGGAAGAACTGTCGGCAGGTATTGAACAAATTGCCGCTAACGCCAATATGGTATCCAGTCATTCCGAACAAGCTGCCGATAAAGCACAACGTGGTGGTGATGCAGTTGATAAAGCTGTCAATCAAATGGCCCAAATTGAACACACCGTCAATACTTCGGCGGAAGTTGTGACCAAGTTGGGCGAACGATCCAAAGAAATCGGTCAAATCGTCGATGCGATTTCCGGCATAGCCGGACAGACTAACCTGCTGGCGCTTAATGCCGCAATCGAAGCGGCGCGGGCAGGAGAACAGGGACGTGGCTTTGCAGTCGTTGCGGAAGAGGTACGGAAACTGGCCGAGCAATCGGAAGAAGCGGCAAAGAAAATCGCCGCGCTGATTGGGGTGATTCAGGTCGACACCGACAAGGCCGTAGTAGCGATGAAAGACGGGACGCGGGAAGTGAAAACCGGTGCGGAAGTCGTTAACGCCGCGGGAATAGCGTTCCGTGAAATCGCCGATTTGGTGACGGAAGTGTCGGATCAGGTCAAGCAGATGTCGGGAGCTATTCAGCAGATGGCTACAGGTAGCCAGCAAATCGTGGGATCAGTAAAGAAAATTGACGAGCTGAGCAAGAAGTCGGCTGGAGAGGCGCAGAGCGTATCGGCGGCGACAGAAGAACAACTGGCGTCAATGGAGGAAATATCCACTTCCAGCCGAGCGTTGGCGACATTGGCCCAGGAACTGCAGGTGGCGGTAGCAAGATTCCACATTTAGTATTTTTGATGCTATACAGGAGAATTTTTATGGGTATGGTAAATTAAGTGTGTGGTGACGATAGCATGGACACAGTTTGATTGAATTGGATTTGAAAGTTTGGCGATGTATGGCGGCATAATAATATAGCAGC
>DATMYT010000166.1:0-8095 GCA_035560855.1 Negativicutes bacterium
CACCCGGATGCAGTGAAATTTCTGCTGATTGATCCCAAGGTAGTGGAATTATCAAATTACAACGGCATTCCGCATCTGGTGGCACCCGTAGTGACCGAACCAAAAAAGGCGGCTTCGGCTCTGAAATGGAATGTTCAGGAAATGGAACGTAGATATGCGCTCTTCGCCGCTGCCGGTGTGCGAGATGTGACGCGCTATAATGAAGTCAACCCAGAAGAAAAACTGCCGCTGATAGTTGTGATTATTGATGAATTGGCCGATTTGATGATGGTGGCGCCGGTGGACGTGGAAGATTCCATTTGTCGGCTGGCTCAAATGGCCCGGGCATCCGGCATCCATTTGGTGATCGCAACGCAACGTCCTTCGGTTGATGTTATAACCGGTACTATTAAGGCAAATATTCCTTCCCGCATTTCTTTTGCGGTGTCTTCACAGATCGACTCGCGGACGATATTGGACATGGCGGGAGCCGAAAAATTGCTTGGCAAAGGCGATATGCTGTATTACCCTGTGGGGGCCAATAAACCCCTCCGTTTGCAGGGCGCCTATATTTCAGATTCGGAAATTGAAGTGCTTGTCAAACATATCAAAGAAACAAGCACCTCTGTAGAAGAGATGGAAACACCGTTGTTTGAGGAAGCTATTACCCAGAGTCAGACGGCTCGTTTTGAGGATGATTTGTTGGAAGAATCCGTAAAAATGGTGCTGGAAACAGGGCAGGCTTCGGTATCCCTACTGCAGAGGAAGTTTAGAATTGGATATACTCGTGCGGCCCGCTTGGTCGACATGATGCAGGAAATGCAGATTGTCAGCGCCGCGAACGGCAGTAAGCCACGGGATGTTATTATGACTTCAGATCAAGTCTATAGCCGTTATTTTCAAAAATCCGGCACGACATAGGGGATATGGATGCAGATAATTTCAATTGAGCAAGCATTGAAGCTTTCGTCTTGCCTGTTTATTGACGCCAGGTCGCCGAGTGAATTCGAGCAGGGACATATTCCCGGCGCGGTGAATGTGCCACTACTTGAAGACGATGAACGTGCGATTGTGGGTACTCTCTATAAACAAAGGGGTCAGGAAGAAGCCAAGCAAAAAGGACTGGAAATCGTATCCGGAAAATTGTCGGATATGGTAAAAAAAGTGGCTTCCCTGACGGCGGCAGATCCAGCGGCTTTATTGGTTGTCTACTGCTGGCGTGGCGGCATGCGGTCAAAATCCGTACTGACAATACTCGAACTGATGGGGATTTCCGGTAGCCAACTAATTGGTGGGTACAAGTCCTTTCGACGTTATGTGCAGGATCGACTCAACTGTTATCCATTACGCCCCAAATTGATTGTTTTGTGTGGCTCAACAGGTGTCGGCAAGACAATTTTGCTGCAAATACTGGACAGGCAGGGATATCCGGTCGTTGACCTTGAAATGCTGGCTAACCATCGCGGTTCGGCTTTTGGGCAGGTAGGTCGGGGTAAACCGGCTACGGCGCAAAACTTTGACGCGATTTTATTACAATTGTTGGATAAATACAATAACGAACCCTTCATTTTGATTGAATGCGAGAGTAAAAGGGTCGGTAATGTTTACCTACCGGATATTTTGTATCAAGCAATGCAATCTGGTTATAAAGTTTTGTTGAAAGCAGGAATGACAACTCGTGTAGAACGTCTGATTGCGGAATACACAGATGTCTTGATTCCAAATGATCCGGAAATTAACTGCAGTATATTATCCTTGACCAAAAGATTGGGCAAAAAAAAAGTTGCTCAACTTATACAGGATTATGAAGAGGGGAAATTGAATTCTTTTACAGAGAACTTGCTGGCAGGATATTATGATCCATTGTATGGGTATGAAACGGCTTCGGCGGATTCATTCGACTTGGTTGTGGAGGCGGAAGACCTTGAGCAGGCTGCTGCTAGGATTGTTTGTTATATGAACGGTCTCATAAGGGGGTAGGAAATAGAATGGATATGATCGGAAACTTGCTTTATACGGAGCGCAGAAAAAAAGGGCTTGAAATTGTTGATGCCGAGCAGGCGACCGGCATTCGCGGAGTCTACCTGAATGCATTGGAACAGGGAAAATATGAAGTTCTCCCGGGCGAAGTTTATGTCAAGGGCTTTATACGAAATTATGGCAACTACTTGGGCCTGGATGGAACGCATCTGGTTCATTTGTATAGCGAATCGCTGGCTCCGGTCACTACCGAGGCTACGGTGATAACTGCACCTGGTACAACCAAAATTGATTCAATGAAACAATCTTCATTTGGCAAGAAGACGATCAGCACGGTGGCAGTCGTGTTGATTCTTATCATATCGGCTTGGGGGTTGTATGCTTGGCAAAAATCCCAGTCTTCCAAAGCGCCGGAAACATCTCAAGATATTAGTGCCTCGAAACAAAAAACGGCTGCGCCATCGGTTGTTCCGCCTGTAACCTATCCCGCCGTCGGCACTGCTTCGACAGGACTACCGACCAAATCTCGTCCGGTGGTCCTGATAGCTCGTTATAATGACCGATGCTGGACTTCAGTCATTGCAGATGGAAAAACCTTGTATGAAGGGATCCCGAAACCTAATGAAACGTTAACGTGGGAAGCTGATCAACAGATTGTTGTAAATTTCGGCAATGCTGCTGCGGTGGAGCTTACTTTAAACGGGCAACCGGTAGGAAAGATTGGCGAACGTGGCGATGTAGTGGTCAAAACCTTTACGTCGCAAACTTCAACGACAACCCCAATTCCTTCTGCACCTCCGGCAACATCTTTACCCACGCTACCCACCGTGCCCAATGCTTCAGGAAGTCGGCCTTGAGGTGAAAGCTCTGAGGGGATTTTTGCCTGTATCGCGTGAGGAGATGAGCAGTCGGGGTTGGGATGCTCTGGATTTTTTGTTTATCAGCGGCGATGCTTATGTTGACCATCCCAGTTTTGGACCAGCCATTATTACTCGTTTGTTGGAGAAAGCCGGTTATCGGGTGGGTGTGATCGCTCAACCGAACTGGCGGGATACAAAGGATTTTAAAGTTATGGGACGGCCGCGTCTGGCTGTCATGATTTCTGCCGGAAATATGGATTCAATGCTGAACAAGTTGACTGCGGCGAAAAAAGTGCGCAGCAAGGACTCCTATTCTCCTGGCGGACAAGCAGGATTACGGCCGGATCGGGCGACAATTGTTTATTCAAACCGGATTCGGGAATGCTGGGCGGATATTCCTGTAGTTGTTGGCGGAATTGAAGCGAGCCTAAGACGATTTTCCCATTATGATTATTGGTCCGAATCAGTGCGTCGTTCCATTCTTGTAGATAGCCGCGCCGATCTTTTGGTGTACGGTATGGGTGAAACACAGGTGTTGGAGATTGCTGAAAAACTGGCAGCAGGTGTTCCTATAGAAACGATCACGAATGTTCGTGGAACATGCTATTTAACAGGTGACTCGGATAATTTACCGGATAATTTCATGGATGTTCCTTCGCATGAGCGTGTGTCCGCCGACAAAGCCGAGTATGCAGCTGCATTCAAAGTCCAATATCTGGAGCAGGACCCCATCCGCGGCCATGCAGTGGTTCAGAAGTACGGCGATCGATATTTGGTTCAAAACCCACCGGCGCTTCCATTGGGGACACGCGAGATGGACCGGATATATTCGTTACCATATGAGAGAACCTGGCATCCAAGCTATGATAATGTGGGCGGAGTTCCTGCCATTGAGGAAGTTCAGTTCAGCATCACCAGTCATCGCGGGTGCTTTGGCGCCTGTTCTTTTTGTGCGATTGGTTCACACCAAGGACGAATAATTCAGCAACGTAGTCACAAATCCATCATTCAGGAAGCGCAGCTTTTGACGCGGTTGCCAGGATTTAAAGGGTATATTCACGATGTGGGAGGTCCTACGGCCAATTTTCGGCACGTAGCTTGCGCCAAGCAAATGAAGGAAGGAACGTGCCGTGAACGGCAATGTCTTTTCCCCAAACCCTGCCCTCAGCTTGATACCGACCACTCGGATTATTTGCGACTTCTAAGGGAGGTGCGCGCATTGCCTGGGATTAAAAAAGTATTTATCCGTTCGGGGATTCGCTATGATTATTTGATGGCTGGCAAGTATCAGGAATTTCTGTCCGAACTTTGCGAGCATCATGTCAGCGGTCAGCTGAAAGTAGCGCCGGAACACGTAGCTCGTCCAGTGATTGAAGCAATGCAAAAGTCCGGTAAAGATTCGTTTTTAAAATTTTTGGCTGCCTTCCGGCGGGAAAATGAGCGCTTGGGGAAAGAGCAATATCTGGTTCCATACTTGATGTGTTCCCATCCGGGCAGTTCGTTGACGGATGCGATTGAGCTGGCTGCATTTCTCCGTGATATCGGCTATCACCCCGAACAGGTGCAGGAATTTATTCCTACGCCGGGTAGTTTGTCAACGGTTATGTATTATACGGGGATTCATCCGTTGACGGGAAAGTCAATTTTTGTACCGAAAACGATGGAGCAGCGACAGACTCAACGTGCGCTACTGCAATACCGGCATCCAAAAAATCGGCGGATGGTAGCGCAGGCGCTTAGACAAGCAGGTCGCGGCGATTTGATAGGATTTGCACCGGGATGTCTGCTTCGACCGGAACGACCGGAACGTCGGGAATCCGGGAATTCGACTGCAGTAGCCCGACCCAAGAAGCCACGACGTTCATAATGGGACTGGAAATTCATATGCAAGGAGTACGGCGGTTGTGAAAATTGGATTGGTAAGTCTCGGGTGTTCGAAAAACCTCGTAGATTCGGAATTGATGTTAGGAATGCTTAGAGAACATGGATATGAAGCAACAGATGATCCGGCGGACGCAGAGGTGTTGGTGGTAAACTCCTGCGGGTTTATTGAATCGGCAAAGACCGAATCCATTGAGACACTGTTGCGTCTGGCGGAGTATAAAAAGACTGGGTGTTGCCGGGCTCTGATTTTGGCGGGATGCCTTGGACAGAGATATAGCAGCGACTTGATGGCCGACTTACCGGAAATCGACGCCATTGTGGGTACTGGGGCTTGGAACCGCCTGCCGGAAGCAATAACGGCGGTTTTTGACGGGAAACGAACAGTATTTACCGAAGGCTCAGCAATCTTGCCGACGGCAGATATGCCGCGCATTCTTTCGACGCCGAGTCATTGGGCATATGTGAAAATTGCCGAAGGATGCAATCACACATGCGCTTTTTGCGCGATTCCCCAAATTCGAGGGCCGCTCATAAGTCGGACTATTGAATCGCTACGGGATGAAGTGGCCGGGCTGATAGCGGGCGGGGTCAGAGAAATCAATCTCGTTGCTCAGGATACTACAAGTTATGGAATCGATTTACAGGGACGCCCTATGCTGTTGGAGTTATTAAAAACCCTGACGGCCATTGACGGGCATTTCCGTATTCGCATTTTGTACAGCTACCCCAAACATTTTACAGCTGACTTGATTGAGTTTATGGCAGCCGAACCCAAGATCTGCAAGTACGTGGACATTCCGTTGCAACACGTCCATGATGAGTTGCTGCGCTCCATGCGACGACCGGACCGGCGAGCGGATATCGAGCGATTGATAGCCGATTTGCGCTCGTTTATGCCTGATATAGCGATTCGCACGACATTTATCGTCGGGTTACCGGGAGAAACAGACGAACATTATCAGGAGCTGCGAGCCTTTGTGGAAGAAAAACGCTTGGATCATGTGGGCGTCTTTCAGTACTCGGCCGAAGAAGGGACCGATGCTGCAAGTTTTGCAGGGCAGGTTGCTGAAGACGTGAAGGAAGAGCGCTTTAATGATTTGATGGCGGTGCAAGCCGGAATTTCGGAAGAGATAAATAAAACAGCGGAAGGTAAGGAATATGAGGCGTTACTGGAGGGGCACGATGAAGAAGACCCTTCTTTGGGATATGGACGTACGGAAAGGGAAGCTCCCGATATTGACGGCACTGTTTATATTGAAAATGCCGGCGAGGTTTCGGTAGGCAACTTTATTCATGTGCGAATCATCCAGGGCTTTTGCTATGACAGAATGGCGGAAGCTTTTGAACCAAAAGAGAAAGGGATGACAGAATTATGATAGTGGAAATTGTCAGTACCGGTTCAGAATTGCTATTGGGACAGATCGTTAATACCAATGCCCCATATTTGGCGCGACAGCTTAATGAAATTGGGTATGATGCCGTATATCAGACTACGGTTGGAGATAATCGCCGAAGAATGGCCAGCGTATTAGCCATTGCACTGGAGCGTGCGGATATTGTGATTACCAGCGGCGGCCTGGGGCCAACGCTGGGGGACATCACAAAAGAAGTGACCGCGGAATTATTGGGCCGTCCCATGTATTTGCACGAAGAAAGCGTTGCACATATCAAGGGATTTTTTGAACGCAGACATCTGACTATGACTCAAAACAATTTAAGGCAGGCCATGATGCCTGAAGGAGCCATTATTGTTGAAAATCATAGAGGAACTGCGCCTGGTGTAATTATCGAACATGAGTCGAAAACCATCATTCATCTGCCGGGTCCCCCGATGGAACTAGAATATATGTTCGAAAATGGAATTCTGCCTTATTTTGCGAATCGCTTTGGCAGTCAGGGACTTATTGTTTCCAAGGTTCTTCGCACGTTCGGGCTGGGTGAATCTGCGTTGGAAGAGCGAATTCACGATTATATTCTGGCTCAAAGTAATCCTACGTTGGCGTTGTTAGCCCGTAGCGGCGAAATTCACGTGAGGTTGACTGCAAAAGGTGAAACCGCCGAGATCGCACATCGGCTTATCGGCGAGTTGGAACCGAAAATCAGAGAGAGAATCGGCGAATTCGTTTTCGGTACGAACGAACAAGCATTAGAACAGGTAGTCGGAGAAGATCTGACTGCTAAGAAGTATACCTTAGCTATTGCTGAATCATGCACCGGCGGGGCCGTGTCCGCTCGTTTGACGGACATCCCAGGCAGCTCGGCATATCTGATGGGTTCAGTCGTTTCCTACAGCAATAGAGTCAAGACTGAGTTTGTCGGAGTGCCGGAAACTGTTCTTCAGGCAAAGGGGGCCGTCAGTGAAGAGACTGCCCGGGCGATGGCGGAAGGAATACGGGAGCGCGTTGGTACGGATATTGGCGTGGGCGTGACAGGAATCGCCGGGCCTGGAGGAGGTACTGTGGAAAAACCGGTTGGCCTGGTTTATATTGCCGTTGCCGGACCTAAGGGAACTGTGGTTGAAGAGGAACGCTTCACCGGTCAACGTAGCGGAATCAAAACTCGCACGGTCAATGCGACCTTAGATTTGATTCGCCGGTATCTGCAAAAATAAAATCAAATACCAGTTGACATACCGAACGTATGTTTGTATAATGACATTGAACTAACAAGGTCGCTCAAAAGAGGAGGACATACCATGGATAAAGAGAAAAGCAAAGCGCTCGACAACGCGCTGCATCAGATCGAAAAGGATTTTGGCAAAGGTTCTATTTGGAAGCTGGGAGAAGCTTCGTCAAGATTGAATGTTGAGTATATTCCGACTGGTTCTCTGGGTCTGGATATTGCTCTTGGAATTGGTGGCGTACCCCGGGGACGGGTCGTAGAAATTTTTGGGCCGGAGTCTTCAGGTAAAACAACAGTGGCGTTGCAAATTATTGCTCAGGCGCAAAAAGCAGGCGGAGTTGCAGCATTTATTGATGCGGAACACGCATTGGACCCATTGTATGCGAGAAAATTAGGCGTTGATATTGATAATCTATTGATTTCACAACCGGATTATGGCGAACAGGCGTTGGAAATTGCGGATGCACTAGTTCGAAGCGGCGCCATTGATATTATTGTTGTAGACTCAGTGGCTGCGTTGGTTCCCAAAGCTGAAATTGAAGGTGATATGGGCGACTCACACGTTGGTCTGCATGCCCGTCTGATGTCTCAAGCCTTGCGTAAACTGACAGGCATCATCTCGAAATCAAAAACTACGACGATTTTCATCAACCAATTGCGGGAAAAAGTTGGTGTTATGTATGGTAATCCAGAAACGACAACAGGTGGGCGGGCACTGAAATTTTACGCCAGCATTCGGTTGGATGTGCGTCGAATCGAAAGTATCAAAG
>DATMYT010000167.1:0-2311 GCA_035560855.1 Negativicutes bacterium
AGATAATTATTTGAACAAAAAGTCCGGCGTGCTCGGACTATCAGGCTTATCGAGCGATTTTCGGGATCTGGAGCAGGCGGCGGATAAGGGAAATGAGAGGGCCCAGCTTGCTATCGATGTATTTGCTTATACCGTTCGAAAATATATTGGCAGCTATGCGGCGGCCATGGGCGGCGTTGACGCCATCGTATTTACCGCAGGACTCGGCGAAAACTCCCCACGCATGCGTGATCAGATCTGCAACGGCCTGGAATTTCTCGGAACCCGCATCGATCCGGCCAAGAACGCTCTGCGAGGCAAAGAACTGGAAATCAGCACTGAAGGTTCCAAAGTCAAAATCTTTGTTATCCCCACCAATGAAGAGCTGGTGATCGCACGGGATACCAAAACAATCTGCGCTCCGTTGATGAATAATTGATTTGGCGACCCTTTCTTGACAAGCATCAGACGCATCGCTATAATGGGTAAGGTGATTAACCCTTGGTAAAAGTGGATATCTCTCAAATTATCGAACATATTGGTAGTGTCCAGCCTTTTTCCATACTTGTGAACGCACAGGATATTGGAGAGCCAAATCCTTGGACCGAGGGAGATATTTCGGTATCGGGCCAAATCGCCAATATCGGGACTGCATTTCGACTTACCGGCAACGTTAAGGCAAAAGCAATGTTCGATTGTTGTCGGTGCTTAAAGCCTGTTGAGCATATGGTTGACTTTCAGTTTGAGGAAGATTTTGATTCTGCGGCGTTCGGATATCCGGACGATTGGGTCAATATAGCAGAAGCGATTCGCGCAGCGCTAATTTTTCAAGAACCGATGCAGCCATTGTGTAGCGAAAACTGTAAAGGACTATGTTTTCACTGTGGCGTCGACCGTAATCTGGTCGATTGCGACTGCGATACAAAAGAGATCGATCCGCGTCTGGCCGCATTGAGCCGGTTGTTGGAGAAATGAATTACGATGACTCTATAATATAGAGTGGCACGTGAAGGAGGTGTAATGACATGGCGGTACCCAAGCGGAAACTTTCGAATTCACGCAAAAATCGGCGTCGGGCGAACTGGAAGCTCACAGTTCCCAATCTCTCGGCCTGCCCACATTGCCACGAACTGAGAATGCCTCACCGGGTTTGTCCGGAATGCGGTTATTATGATGGAAAAGAAATTATTAAAAAGGCTGAATAGGTTCAGCTAAAACTTCTTTAAACAACACGGGAAGGGGCCGGGCTTGATTTGCCTGGTCCTTTTGCGTATAAAGGACGTGAAGCGCTTGGTTGACGAAATAGCCAAAGGAATCTATCGGATGGAAATTCCCATCCCCAATAGTCCCTTAAAAGCCACCAATTCATATATTATCAAAGGAGAGAAACGAAATCTTCTTATTGATACCGGGCAGAACCGGAGCGAAAGTCTGGAAGCCATGCAGTCCGGCCTAACTGCGTTGTCCATCGATATGGCCAAAACTGATATTTTTCTTACGCATCTGCACGCCGATCATTCGGGTCTGGTTCCATCTCTAAAGACTGAAACCTCGCTTCTTTACGCCACCGTGCCAGATGCGGAAATCATCAATAAACTGTTGACTGCCGAATCGCCCATGGAATACTTGTATAAGGCTGCCTGTAGCAATGGATTTTCGCAGGAAGAGGCAATGAAAGCTATCCAACGTCATCCGGCCAATGATCGGGGTAGAAGAGACCCGTTGGCATTTTCTTATATCACAGAGGGTTCGGTTTTTACCATTGGGGATTACCCATTGACTTGTATTGCAACACCTGGTCATACTAAAGGGCATATTTGTCTCTATGAGGCTAACCGGAGAATTCTTTTTGCTGGGGATCATATTCTGGGTGATATCAGTCCAAACATTACCTGCTGGGATGATGGCAATCCGTTAGAGGATTTTTTGACATCGTTAAAAAAAATCGCGAGGATATCTGTAGAACTGGTACTGCCGGGACACAGGCGTGTATTTACCGATTGCCGGGGAAGAATCGATGAATTGCAGGATCACCATCAACGCAGGGCGGCGGAGGCCTTTGATATTCTTGCCGAAGGCCCGCTGACAGGCTATCAGGTTGCGGCCCGTATGACCTGGGATATGGTGTATCGGTCCTGGGAGGAAGTGGCTCCCGCCCAGAAATTTTTTGCCACAGGCGAAGCCCTTTCTCATTTACGTTACTTGGAAAATCAGGGTCGTATACAACACCGTCTGGAGAATGAAAAATACATTTATTTTCGCTGAAGTGACGCGCCGTATTTGTTTGTTTTATTATTTCCAAGGGGCTTTATTACATCGGATAAAGTACTCT
>DATMYT010000168.1:0-3517 GCA_035560855.1 Negativicutes bacterium
GTATGTATAGGTTCCCGATCCGACCGGTGAGCGTCCGAGATCAAGACGTTTCAGTCCTTCTCTCATGCCGAACCGCGCCGCTTCCCAATACATGAAATTATTCAAATACTGGTGATTATACTCCACAAGATTCGCTCCGTAGGGATAATAGAGTGTGGAATCGCCGAGACTTGCCAGCAGCAGCATGCCGCCAATCACCTGCCCCGTCGCCTTGTCGAGCACGCTCAGCAAAAATGTATTCTCGGGCAGATGCCGAAAGAAACTTTCGAAAAATCCCTGCGCCGGCGATGGCGACCCCAATTGCTTCATCCGCCGAACATATACTTTGTAAAAATCCGGCAGATTGGCCGGATCAAAGGAAACGGCAAACCAATCATTTTTATACGTCTTGCGCACATGATTCCGGCAACTGGCGGACGCCTGAGCGAGCGTCGCCTCCTCATCCCCCAGCAATGGCAACGCAAAGGTGACGTTCTGCAAATGGGCCTGCCAATTCGGCTGGCGAATATCCTGCGCTTTCAGACGAAGCTCTACGGATTCCAGCTGACAGCTTTCCTGTATCATTGCTATGGACGCCATCGCAAATTCCAAGGCTTCCTCGCTATCGGCGCAGATATCGAGATAATTGGCGAACGGCAGCGAAACGCCAACGCGTTTCAGGCTCAGGTTGCGACCGATCACCAGCGGCAGCAACGCGCAGATGGAATCCTGCTGATCCACCACGGCGTGGTAGCCGCACTGATAGCCAAACGAATCAATCAGAATCTGACGAAATGCCGTCGTATAAAAGATCGTGCCGCGCGCTTGCGCAAACCGGTCCCACTCTTCCCGCCTGGAGTCAGTAAAAGCAACGCACCGAAACATAGCGCGCTACCCTTTCAGCCAGCAGATGACACCGATCATAATGAAGGCGCAGCCAACCCATTTCATCAGGCTGATATGCTCCTGGAACACAAAGATCGATACTGCCAGCAGTAGAATATACTGCAGGCTGGAAACAAAAGTAACATAGCTGAGATCAAACACGGAAAGGCAATATACCCATAGCAACGCCGCCACCGCATAAGAAAAGAAACCGGCAAGAATGCCGGGTGAAGTCATATACCCCATGCCGATCGTTAGCGGACTGCCGTCGAAGTTGATCGCGCGGCTGCCGATTTTGAGCAACACGCTGGCAAGAACAGTCATCGAAACACTGCTGAAGAGGATCAAAAAATTCTTCATGCCTTCCCCTTGTCTGTTTTCCCTACTTCTTTTTCCAGTTCTTCCAGTCGAAGCTTAAGCAATCCCAGTTCCTGCGAAACGGCTTTGTTTTGAGCTTTTAGGCCCGAAAGGCTCACACTCATATTCAGCAATAATAAATAAGCACAAGCGATCAATAACGAAAAAAACGCTGACGGCGCATAATAGACTCCAATTAAATCGGAAAATCCGTCCAGTAATCCCCTGCATAAAGAAATCAACAAGGTAAATAACCCGATCAAAATCCATATCAGCGCGTACTTTTCCTTGAGCAGTCTCTCCCTAACCAAAAAAATCACGGACAAAAGAATAATCAGGCTAAATACAATCCCGAGCCATTGTATTTTATCGAACGATCCGTCTACCGTCATGGCGCTATTGCCTCGGTCTGGCGCAGGAAAACAAAATGGTCAGAATAACTTTCGCCATATAATATGGGCTTTTAATCAGGGTAATGGAAGATTTTCCACTCTCCCGTTCTCTCATTTCAACGCCAACCTCGCAAACCTGAAGCCCCTGCTTTTTCAAAAGAACGATAGCATCGGGCTCGGGGTAATCGCTGGAATAATAGCGGGATAAAACCGCCAGGCTTTTTCGGTTGTACAGACGAAATCCCGAAGTACTATCCGTAATCCGGGCATGAACCAACGTACGGAACATCAGGTAAAACATTTTGATTCCCACTCTCCGGCACCAAGTAGTGCGGAAAGATTCCACGTCCAGAAAGCGGGAGCCAATCACCATGTCGCAGCGTCTTTGTTGCATCGTTTCCATCAGTTTGGCGACTTCACCCGGCACATGCTGCCCATCTCCGTCGATCTGGACTGCATAATCATATCCACAGGCCATCGCATACTTAAATCCAGTCTGCATGGCGCCGCCGATTCCCAGGTTGCAGGGAAGATCAAGAACTTTAACTCTTGATGCCGTTCGTGCCACTGCCGACGTACGATCATCAGAACAGTCGTTGACGACCAGAATATCCGCCGCTGGAAAATCCATCTGAATGTCCCTGATAACATGTAAAATATTATTTTGCTCGTTAAACGCCGGAATGATCACCAACATTCCACCCGTTCCCTTATGAATGCAAGATTCGATATCTCTTGGCAAGTAACAGCCCTCCCGCAATCGTTCTGTCCATTCCATAAGCAGCCCCTATAGCAATAAACGGCAACGCGGGAAAGCGATACCGATACATAGCGTCAATAAAAAGCAGCAGACAAAAAGCATACACCGCCAACACAAGCAGCCACAAAATGGCGGCCCGACGAAACTTTCCGGTGCGCACAGCAACAAAAGCGCCCATAGTAAACAGGACGGTCGGCAACAATTTAAACGCAAAATACAAGAAGTCGCCTACATTCCTGATATGCGTTTCCCATGCCCATGTTCCAAGAAAAGCAACAGTTCTTCTGGCATACAAAATGCTGACCGGCTCCCAGTTGTTCACAATAAAGCTCAGCGCCAAACTGTCACCAATATTTATCGAATAATTCGGCCGATAAAAATAGTCATAGGCAGTGGCTATGTCATAGATTCGCCCTTTAGCATATACATTATACAACACAAGTTTCACATTGTATTGCAAAGACTGAATTAGCGGATCAAAAACATTACGGGAAAACAAATACCCCATTAAAATTACCGCGCCACCAAGGAAACCGCCCAGTATCCATCTGTATTTGCTCACAAAAGACATTACAATCTTTTTATCCATCAAGCAAAAAACATAAAACAGCATCACCGCCATAAACAGCACGCCTTTGGGCCGAAAAAAGCACATATACAGAGCCGTTACAGCAAACAAAACCTTGTAGCGTCTCTGGCCGGGCTCCGTCGCCCGCAATAACAAATATACGCATAATAGCGACAAACTGACAAAAAAACTGTCGGACAGAACATAGGTCGCCCAAAGGGTAACATCCCACATATAGAGGTAAAACAGCCCGGCAATAATGGCGGTGGTCCGATTGAACAACAAATAAGCAATTTTGTATACCAGAATTATTGCAAGGCTGGCCGTGACCGACTGAATCAGCACCACCGACGCCGACGTTTTGAACACTGCCAACAGCAACGTCAACAGCAGATTATAGCCCAAATATAAAACTTCATCGATGTTCAGCCCAATCGAAAAGTTCTCCAGCAGTCCGCGGGCATAGCTGATATACCAATAACAGTCCGGAGATTTCGGCAATCCCCTGCCAGTGAAATGCAACCAAAAAACATGCCCCGCTGTTCTGTAAAGAGACAGCAAGACAAGCGTGGATAA
>DATMYT010000169.1:0-3810 GCA_035560855.1 Negativicutes bacterium
GTGTTCATGCCGGCAATATCGTCAAGGAAGTATCGGCAGCGGCTGGCGGCGGCGGCGGCGGGCGACCGGAGATGGCGCAGGCCGGCGGTAAAAACCCCGAAAAATTGGAGGCGGCATTGTCGCTAGTGACAGCCATTTTAGAAAAGCAAGTAAAATAGAGAATGCCTTTGCGGCAGGAAATGGTTCATGAAAGTCGAATACTATCTATAAGAGTTACTAAGCGTGATTTGTGATGGGAGATGACTAAGATGAGTTTTTCAGCCGATGAAACAATTCATAAACCGTTGGAGGTCGGCGAAAACCTCGGCGTGGAGTCTTCAGGAGAGACTTTTGATGAGACCATGAAGTTTACGGTGGAAAAGGAAAAGACTGAAGCCGGGAAAATTCTTGATGCTGTTTACGCGGCACTGAAAGAAAAAAATTACAACCCGATCAACCAACTTGTTGGTTACTTGTTATCGGGCGATCCGACCTATATTACCAATTATAAAGAAGCTCGCAGCCTAATTCGCGGGGTAGAACGGGACGAACTGCTGGAAGAACTGGTTCGGTACTATTTGAAAGATCGCTAAACTGACTTAATGCAAGTTGCCGCTGTGAGGGGGTTCACAGCGGCGCTTTTTTATAAGTTGGTGATGTATGAGGAGAGCCGTTGATGCGTATTATGGCGTTGGACGTGGGAGAAAAGAGAATTGGAGTGGCCCTTAGCGATGAGCTGTTGGTAACGGCGCAGGGGCTTTGCGTGATAAACAGCAAAGGTGAGGCAAAAGATACTGCTTATATTTGCGAGCTAATAAAAGAGCATGGCGTGACGCATCTTGTGCTGGGATTGCCCCGCAATATGAACGGAAGCTATGGGCCCATGGCCGAAAAGATGCGTGAGTTTGGGCAACGGCTATCGGAAAAGCAACAGGGGATCGTGGTGGAGTATTGGGATGAACGCCTGACTACCTCAGCCGCGCAACGAGTGCTTGTTGACGCAGATATGAGCCGGAACAGGCGACGCCAGGTAGTGGATAAAGTTGCTGCGGTTTTAATACTGCAAGGATATATGGATTCTATCGCCCGCAAGCGAAGCCTTGTGCAGCCATGATAAGATAAGTTGGTGCATTGACAGGGCAGGCGTTATAGTATACCATTAAATCACATTATTATTGAGAGGTGCATCATGGCGGATTTTGAACACGAAGAACCCGAAGAAGTCGAAATATTTACGGATGAAGAAGGAAACGAATATTATGTCCATCGGTATATAGATGTTGGCGAAAAAAAATATGCGATTTTAGTCTTCATCGATGATGATGAAGAACTCGAAGAGGATGCTGAAGGTTGCGGATGCGAAGATGAGTCCTGCGGTTGCGACGACGAGTGTGAAGTGGAAATAGCACGGATTGAAATAATGGCCGATGGGGAACAATCCTTTGTGTTTATTGACCCAGAGGATCCGGAATACGATAAAGTTTGTGAGGCTTACGAGAAGCTGATGGATTCCGAACCTTATGAAGCCTAACCGGCTTCTTTTTTTCTTTGGAATTGTATCTGCTAATGGTTCAAAAAAGTTTGGCAGCATTCGATCCCTTTTGTTAATTGGGGTGATATTGCTCCTGAGCGGAGTTGGCATGACCTATTTTTGGTATTCAAATCAGCTTACGGTTGCTGTATCTCAGGATGCCAAGCCTGTTATTGTAAAAGTTAAATCGGGAATGACGACCGGAGATATAGCCAATATGCTTGTCGAGCGCGGCCTAATCCGCGATAAAAGCGCCTTTCTTTCTGAAGCAAAAAAAGAAGGATTGGACAAATCGCTTCAGGCTGGCGAATATGCCCTCGCAAAAAATATGAATGTTCGACAGATGATCGAGGTCATGGCGAAGGGTGTTACGGTATATTCACAGATCACGATTCCCGAAGGATTTACAGTCGAACAAATTGCGTCTCTGCTGGAGGAAAAAGGCTTAGCTCGCAAAGACCGGATTGTCTCTTTGGCGAAGAATTATTCGCCTTTCGATAAGGTTCCTTCTCGTCCGGATGTGAGAAATCGTGCCGAAGGATTCCTGTTTCCTGAAACGTATCGGATCAGCCGAGGCGCCAGCGAGGAAGAAATTCTACAAATCATGGCGCAGGAATTTCTCAGGCAGTATACTCCGGAGCTGCAGGAAAAGGCCCGTGCATTAGGCTTATCACCATATGATGTAATTGTACTGGCGTCTTTGATTGAGCGTGAAGTGCAGTTGGCCAAGGAACGTCCCATGGTGGCCCGCGTATTTTTGAATCGGATCAAAATAGGCATGCCTTTGCAGTCGTGTGCGACGATTCAGTATATATTGGGATACCCGAAAGAAGAATTGACTATCGCCGATACTCAGCTTCCTTCTCCGTATAATACCTATCTCCATCAAGGGTTGCCTCCTGGTCCGGTGGCCAATCCCGGTCTGTCTTCCATTCAGGCGGCGTTGAATCCGGCTGAAGGGGATTGGCTTTATTTTGTCGTGGACGGGAAAACGGGCGGTCATCGGTTCAGCCGGACATTGGCGGAACATGAGGCAGCTATCGGACAAATTGGGAAATGAGGAATTCAATTGAGTTTGCCTGAATTATTAGCGCCAGCAGGAGATATGGAGCGATTGAAAGTTGCGCTGGCGTATGGAGCTGATGCCGTCTATTTGGGCGGCAAAAATTTTGGCTTGCGAGCGTTTTCAGAAAATTTCTCGCCGGATGAAATGCATGAGGCTTGCCGTTATGCGCACGACCTTCATCGCAAAGTTTATGTTACGGTAAACATGTTTCCTCATAATGCAGACATGGAGGCTTTGCCCGCCTATTTGGAGCTTCTCGGAGAAGTAGGCTGTGATGCGCTTCTGATTGCGGATCCCGGAGTTTTTCGCACTGCAAGAAAAGTGATCCCCGATATGCCGCTTCATATTAGTACGCAGGCCAATACGACAAATTGGCAGTCTGCTTTGTTTTGGCAGGAACAGGGGGCAAGGCGCATCGTTCTCGCGCGGGAACTTTCGCTGCAAGAAATCTGCGAAATACGAAAAAATGTACTGCTGGAGTTGGAATGCTTTGTTCACGGGGCCATGTGCGTGTCCTATTCGGGGAGATGCCTGATGAGCGCTTACATGACCGGCCGGGAGGCGAATCGAGGCGAGTGCGCTCAACCGTGCCGCTGGCGCTACGCATTGGTGGAAGAGAAACGTCCGGGCGAATATTTTCCGGTGGAGGAAGATGAACGGGGTACCTATATAATGAATTCCCGTGATCTTTGTCTTCTTGAACATTTGCCGGCGTTGGCTTCTGCCGGAGTCCAGAGTTTCAAAATTGAAGGCCGTATGAAAAGCGTTCATTATTTGGCCACTGTGGTCCGGGTGTACCGTGAAGCTTTGAATTTATTGGATGCCAATCCTGCAAGCTACAAGGTTTCTGATCTGTGGACACAGGAACTCAAAAAGATAGCTAGCCGCGGGTATACGACAGGATTCTTTGGCGGATTACCCGACAAAGACACGCAGGAATATGAAACAGTTCGGATATTGCCGGAATGGGAGTATGCGGGATTGGTCATGACTGGGAATGATTCAAAACGAATGGCTTTGGTGGAACAACGCAATCACTTGCAATGCGGAGATGAAATCGAAGTTTTGCGACCGGGAGAACCCCTATATCGTCAGAAACTTGAGTATATGACGGATATGGACGGAAATCCATTAGAATGTGCGCCACACCCGAAACAACGGTTGTTTATCGGATTGGATGAGCCCGTTGGCGAGTATTCGATGATTCGCCGTCGTCGTCGGACATGATTGGTTT
>DATMYT010000170.1:0-8342 GCA_035560855.1 Negativicutes bacterium
GTCTATAATAATATTCAAGGCGTCGAAGATATCCGTAAGGGCGTAGCAGCTGTAGGACAGGCTGTAGGAGAGATAGAAGCGGCTGAACAGTTGATGATAAAAATGGATAAGACATTGCAGGAAGTGCAGGCTCAAGTGCGCGGAATTCCTGAAACAAAGCGTCAGACGGTGGTCTGGGTATCGGCTATGGGGATGCGGGGCGGCAAAGGCAGTTTGTTCGACAGTATGTGCCAACATGCTGGAGTAATCAACGGTGCTGCGGCTATTGGGCTTGGGAAAAACGATGTGTTGTCCAAAGAAAACATCATAAGAATCAACCCAGATATATTACTGATGCCGACATGGAGCTATCAAGGAAAGGTTGATATCGGCAAATTCCGGGCTGAGGTGGAGGACGATCCTGCGCTGCAGACGTTAAAAGCAATTCGCAACCGAAGGTTGGTTGCTGTGTCCGACCAGTATTTGTATTGTTCTTCCCAGCATATTGTTGATGGCGTGAAAGCCATTGCACGGGCGGCATACCCGGAAGCTTTTCGCAAAGATAAATAGGTAGATGGTGGTAGAGCGCCTTGAAGCGGGAAGTAGCTGTGGAAGTATTCCCTTGCCTTGACGCCTTGAGGAAAACAAGAGTAAAATAGGTCGATAGATTCACTATTGCTGACAATTGCATATGGTAGGAACAGGTGCCCTACGGGGCTTAATAGGGAAGCCGGTGTGAAACCGGCACGGTCCCGCCACTGTAACGGGGAGCAAACCCATGGTATGCCACTGGGACGCAAGTCTTGGGAAGGTTTGGGCGAGTGAAGATCCGGAAGTCAGGAGAACTGCCTGTTTTATGGTCACCGTTATTACCTGCGAGCGATGGGGAGGAGGCTGTCCGGATTTTTCCATGCGAATTTTTTCATGCGAAAGTTTTAGGGCATCATCAATCTTCCAGCTGCAGGCTGGGAGATTTTTTTATGCGTAGCTCACAACGGATAGAGGGGGCAAGATGTTGAGGCAAGATAACATTCCGGCGATTCGGATGTTGATTCTCGGCTTAACGGGGCAATGCAATTTTGCCTGTGTATATTGCTATGCGCATGAGCATCCGCAAGAACGCATGAGTTTTGCGACGGCGCGCCAAGCTATAGATTTAGCGGCGGTAGGCGGAAAACCCTTTGTGTTGCAGCTCAGCGGCGGGGAGCCGCTCTTGGCGTTTGACGTGATCGAGGAAATCGCCGCCTATGTTAAGCAAAAAAAGCTACCCGCCATCATGCAAATTCAAACGAATGCCTCGCTGATTGATCGCGCGAAAGCGATATTTTTGCGGGACCGCCAAATCGGTGTCGGGATCAGCCTTGATGGACGGCCAAATCAAAATGACGCGTTGCGGAAATTGCCCGATGGCAGTGGTACGAGCCGCCTGATTTTGGCTGGAGCCGCTACGCTGGCGTCGGTGGGTGTGGAAACAGGAATTACTTGCGTAGTGGCTGACTGCAATGTGCGGCAACTTAGAGGCATCGTTGAGATTGCCTACTATCTGGGCAATGTCCGCAAAATCGGCTTTGATCTGCTGCGGGCGCAGGGGCGCGGCGTCGGAGTAAAGGCGGCTGCCGCCGCTGATTTGCAGGTGGCATTGGAGCAAGTATTAGTGACGGCAGCCAAACTTGAGTGCCAGACGGGTCGGGCTTTGATTTTTGCGCACCGTGAACGGGTGGAGTCCCTCTGCACTCAGTGTAGCGGTGGCTTCGCCCACTGTCATGCCATGAACGGTGAAGCTGCTTTCGTCAATGCTGTTGGCGAAATTTATGCCTGCGCTTCTCTATCGGGATTTCCAGCTTTTAGGTTGGGGCATGTGGACACAGGGATTGATCCCGAACTCGTGCAGGCAATCAGCAAGATGATCCGGGGCAGTATGGCGTTTTGTCCGGTCTGTGATTCGTTTGCCTTGTGCGGCGGCGGTTGTTTTGCCCGCTGGCATGGAGCCGGTTGCGCTGCGGAGCCTTATTTGCCGGAATGTACCTTGAAGCAGGCTTTTATCCGGGAACATCAATTGCGCCAAGACAAAACGCAAGTATTTAAGTGAAGGGGATTTGACATGCGAACAGGAGTTTATCCATTTACCGCCATTGTGGGGCAGGAAGACATGAAACTGGCGCTGATTCTGAACGTAATCAATCCAGGATTGGGTGGGGTTTTGATCAAAGGGGAAAAGGGTACTGCCAAATCCACGGCGGTGCGGGCGATTGCCGACTTGCTCCCGGCTATGGACGCGGTACGGGATTGTCCGTTCCGTTGCGATCCGGCGGAGGCGCATCATCTGTGCGAGCGGTGTGCAGAACGGGTGAGTGCGCAAGAACCGCTGCCCACACAGTCGGTCAAAATGAAGGTGATTGAACTGCCGGTCAGCGCCACCGAAGATCGGGTGGTGGGTACGTTGGATATCGAACATGCCATTCAATTCGGCGAAAAAAAGTTTGAACCGGGCATTCTGGCGCAGGCAAATCGTAATATTCTCTATGTGGATGAAATCAATCTGCTGGATGACCATGTGGTCGATGTGCTGTTGGACGCAGCCGCAATGGGCGTTAATACGGTGGAGCGCGAAGGGGTGTCGTACTCGCACCCGGCCCGGTTCGTTCTGGTGGGTACCATGAACCCGGAAGAGGGAGATATCAGGCCGCAACTATTGGATCGGTTCGGTTTGTCGGTGACGGTGACGGGCGAACATGCGGCGGATCGACGGGTGGAAGTCATCAAGCGTCGATTGGCCTATGAAGAGGATTCGGACGTTTTTGCCGAAACGTACAAGACGGAACAAACGGAACTGGGGCAATCCATCCTGCGAGCCCGGAAATTACTGCCGAAAGTGCAGGTGGATGACGCGCTATTGATGCTGGTGGCCAATTTGTCGATTCAGTTGGATGTGGACGGACATCGGGCGGATATTACGGTGATCAAGGCGGCGTTGACTTTGGCGGCGTTTGCCGGGAGAGAACAGATATTGCCTGAGGATGTGAAAAAGGCGGCGCGATTGGCGTTGCCGCACCGGATGCGTCGGCGTCCTTTCGAAGAGGGCGTGTTGGACTGGAGCGCAGTTGAAGCCATGTTCGCTGATCCGGCATGATGGAGGCGCAACATGGGTAGACGGTTATTGTTTCCGTTTGCGGCAGTGGTTGGGCAGGCAGATGTGAAAGAGGCTTTGCTGATCGCACTGGTGAATCCGAAAACCGGTGGGTTGTTGGTCGCGGGAGAAAAAGGATCGGCTAAATCGGTGTTGGTGCGCGCATTGGCGCAAGTGGACCCGGCGAAGAAGATTGTGGAGTTGCCGCTGAACGCAACGGAAGATCAGGTCTTCGGTGCTATCGATTTGGAACAGGCGATGACTTGCGGGCGAAAAGTGTTTTCCCCCGGCTTGTTGGCGCACGCACATGAGCAAGTGTTGTATGTCGACGAAATCAATTTGCTCCGACGGGAAGTATTGACAGGAATACTGGAGGCGGTGGATCGGGGAGTCAACGCCGTGGAAAGGGAAGGAATTTCTCACCGGCATGAAGTCCGACTCACGTTGATCGGGACCATGAATCCGGAGGAGGGAACTCTGACCCCGGCGATACTGGACCGGTTCGGTATGTTTGTTGCAGTGCAGCGTGAAATGGACGTGAAGGTGCGGGCTGATATTCTGCGCCGAGTTCTGGCGTATGAGCAGGATGCTGTAGGTTTCGTTGCGCAATACCATGATGAGACGGAACAGTTGGTGCAACGATGCCGGGAGGCGCATCAGCGACTTGGCCGGATTGAAATTGATCCGGCGATGATGCAGTTGGCGGCTCAATATTGTACCCAGGCCAATTCTGCCGGTCACAGGGCTGAATTGTATTTGCTGGAGGTCGCCCGAACGATTGCGGCGCTGGCGGAGCGCGAGTATCTGCTGCCTGCCGACATGGAGCGTGCGGCTTATTTTGTGCTGCCTCACCGGATGCGTCAGGAAGATGCGCCCCCGCCCCCGCCGCCGGAAGCACCGTCCGAGCAACCGGAAGATCAGGAGCCGCCGCAGGATCAGGACTCAGCGCAAGATCCCCCGCCGCCGCCACCACCAACTGACGATCAACAAGCCGCCGATCCGCCGCCGGATAAACCGGACGAAGCGGATGAGCCGCCACCGCCGAATAATGGCGAGGGGCAGGAGCGAACGGCCGATATTGACCGGAACTTTTCGGGCGCCAAATTGCAGGTAACCCTGCCGCAAGATCGACAAGCGCGGCAGGGCAGTGGCAAACGCAGTCTGACTCGCACCGACTTGAAACAGGGTCGGTATGTGCGCGCCATATTGCCGCCGGGAACTTTGACGGATTTGGCTTTTGACGCGACGCTGCGGGCTGCTGCCCCGTACCAATCCTCGCGCCCGAAAGGCCGCTGCGCCATCGCAATTCATAAAGCCGATTTGCGGCAAAAAGTTCGCGAAAAACGAATCGGCAACATTTTCTTGTTTGTGGTGGATGCCAGCGGCTCGATGGGAGCGCGGGAACGGATGAAGATGGTCAAAGGCGCTATTTTTACCATGCTGCAGGACGTATATCAGAAGAGGGATCAGGTGGGATTAATCGCTTTCCGGCGCAAGACGGCGGAAGTACTGTTGCCGGTGACCCGTAGCGTGGACTTGGCGCAAAAATGTTTGGCGACATTGCCGACTGGCGGGAAGACGCCACTGGCGGAGGGATTGGATAGCGCCTTGATGTTACTCCGCAACTTGCGCAAGAAAGATAAGAATTCACGGCCCATTCTGGTGCTGATTACAGATGGGAGGGCCAACAGCAGCGATGGCGGAGACCCGATTGCCGCCGCGTTAAGTGCTGCCGAGAAAATTGGTCGGACTGGAATTCCCAGTGTGGTGATCGACACGGAAAGCGATTTCATATCGCTGGCTGTGGCGCGTCAGGTGGCGCGATCCATGGGTTCGACCTATTATCAGCTGCAGGAGCTGTCGGAGGCGGCAGTGGTGCACATCGTGCAGAATGCACTTTCGTCTTGAAAACAGGAAAAGAGGCTAGATAATGATACAAATCAAGGGATTGGTGAAAAAATTCGGCGACCGGGTAGCGGTGAATCAGCTGGACTTGGAGATCGGATCAGGCGAAGTGTTCGGCCTGCTCGGACCCAACGGGGCGGGGAAAACGACGATCATCCGCATGCTGACCATGCTGACGCGACCGACCGCAGGCGAGATTCATATCAACAACTGTACGTTGCCGGCTGACGAAGAACAAGTCAAGGCCATGTTGGGCATAGTGCCGCAACATTTCAACCTTGACCCGGATTTGTCAGTGGGCGAAAATCTTGAGCTGCATGGGCGGTTGCATCATATGGCGGCGGAAGATCGAAAACTTCGGATGGCGGAACTGCTGGAGTATGTCGAACTGCAGGAACGCGTCCACGATAAAGTGCAGAGCCTGTCCGGCGGGATGAAGCGGCGGCTGATGATCGCCCGGGCCTTGTTCCACCGTCCACGCATTTTGTTTCTAGACGAACCGACAGTAGGGCTCGATCCCCAAGTGCGAAGAAAATTGTGGGATTTGATCCGGCGTTTGCACAGCGAAAAATTCACGGTGTTGCTGACGACCCACTACATCGAAGAGGCCGAGGCTCTTTGCGGACGAGTCGCCATTCTGGAAAAGGGAAAGTTGATTGCGTTGGGCAGTCCGGAAGAACTGAGACGGCGCACGGGTGAATATGTGGTGGAGTGGACGGAGGGAGACGGTCGCGAGACGCGGTTCTTCCATGAGCGGAGCGAAGCGGCAAGTTTTGCCGGGACCCTGACGCTGACCGCGACCATTCGGCGCTCCAACTTGGAAGATGTCTTTGTGGAGATGACGGGAAGAAAGGTGATCGACTAATGTTTCAGGATATCTCGACGGTTTTTTGGCGGGACTGGGTAGTCCTTCGGCAGCGCATGAAAACATTCATCTTTTCCCGGATGGTGACTCCAGTGCTTTATTTGGTGGCTTTTGGCTGGGGTCTTGGACGAAACGTGCAGGTGGAGGGCGGCAGTTATCTTGATTTCATCGTTCCAGGCATTCTGGCGCTGAATTCCATGAATATCAGCTTTAACTCCGTCGGATCGCCGCTGAATATGAGTCGCCTGTATCATAAAACGCTGGAAGAATATCTGGTGGCGCCGATTAGTCCGGTAGCATTCGTACTGGGGAAAATCCTATCCGGTACAATGAGAGGGTTGATTTCTTCAGCGATCATTATCGTATTGTCCTATCTTTTTGGTGCGCGGTTTCATGTCAATATTCAGTTTGCGTTGATTGTGACGTTGAATTGCATGGCTTTTTCCGGTCTGGGTTTCGTCGCAGCCATGTTGATCAACTCTCATGAGGATATGGGAAATTTCAGCACGTATGTGTTGTTGCCGATGTCTTTTCTCTGCGCGACGTTTTTCAATATCAGCAAATTGCCGACGGTAGTCCGTACAATCATTGAGCTTTTGCCGCTTACACACTGTACGTATGCGCTGCGGGCTATCGGCGCGGGAGGAAATGCTCCCCTTGCCTCATGGATTAACCTGATCGTTTATGTGCTGGTGCTGGTCGGTGTTAGCGTGTGGACGATGGAACGGGTACGAAAATAAGGGGCTGGGATAAATCTGTGAAAAAACTGCAGATAAAAAATGCGATGCAAAAACTGCGGGTGCATTGGAAATTAATTATTGCAGCAGCGCTCGTGGCAGTCTTAGTTGGAACTGGCTGCTATTTTGGGCAGAAAGCTAAGAAACCCGCGTCGCTCGGGAAAACCGTGACGATCAAGCGGGGCACGATTCGTTCGCTGGTGCAGTCTACGGGTTCTGTCGCAGCGGTTAATCCGGTCGATATCAGCGCCAAAATCACCGGACGGATTGTCGAAGTCCGAGTGAGTGAAAATGATTCGGTGACCGTCGGGCAGGTCCTCATCGTGTTGGACGACAGTCACTACCGGGCGCTGGCGGCTCAAGCCGCAGCCAAGTTGGACGTTTGCCGGAAAAACTATGAGCGGATGCAAACTCTGGTATCGGTCGGCGGCGCGGCGCAAAAACAACTGGATGGAACAAAGATGGAATGGCAGGTAGCCGAAGCTGACTACAGCATGGCGTTATCACAAGTGAACGATGCGATCGTTCGTGCACCGATCAGCGGTACGGTGGTGGGAAAACCTGTTCCTGCAGGGCAGTCGGTTTCCTCCGGTCTGTCAAGCCCGATGGTGCTGATGAGCATTGCCGATGTATCTCGGTTGGAATTGCAGGTTCAGGTTGACGAGGCGGATATCGGTAAGATAAAAACCGGGCAAAAGGTTGGATTCATGGTCGACGCCTATCCGGATAAAATGTTCATGGGATTAATTACGACTATCTCGGAAAAAGCCAATGTGCAGCAAAATGTAGTGTATTATCCGGTTGTAATATCAATGGAGTCTGCCCAAGGCCTTTTCAAACCGGGCATGACCGTGAGGGTCACGGTAGTGACTGGTCAGAAGAAGGATGTGCTGACGGTTCCAGCGCTCGCGATTACTTCCAGGCAAGGCGGGTCCTATGTAAAAGTGGTCGAAAACGGGCAAGCGCGTGAGACCTTGATAAGCAAAGGGATGGTGGGGACGGATCGGGTGGAAGTAACGAACGGACTGCAGGAAGGCGATCAAGTGCTGTTACCGCCAGGGATGACAGGGGGCATGACGGGATTGCCGGGACTAGGGGCGCCGGGCGGCGGGCATCACCACTGAACTTTTTTCTTGTCTTATTGTATTGTAACGTTACAATGTAGTGTCGGTTTGTAAGGTCACTTGGAAACGTTATACTGTAATGTCTTATTGTAACGTCATTGTAAATCCGTTTTTTTGAATTCGTCAACTTTTTGAAAATGATATTTTGAATCATTTGACATCCTTCCGTGAAGCGCGTAGAATAAGACCGTAAATTGAATAGGCCTAATGAAGCCGAAACAGGTGCCCTTCGGGGCTTAATAGGGAAGACCGGTGTGATGCCGGCACGGTCCCGCCACTGTAACGGGGAGCAAACCCATGGTATGCCACTGGGACGCAAGTCTTGGGAAGGAATGGGCGAGCGACGATCCGAAGTCAGGAGAACTGCCTGTTTGACAATCACCGTTTTACCCACGAGCGATGGGGAGGAGATTTTGGAAAGAACGCGGCTTTGACACGTTTGTCCATGGCTGAATTTTCCATTACGACTCTTCCTGTACCAACGGGAAGAGTTTTTTATTTTGTTTGCCTGGTTGACCTATGTGATGTGAAGGAATATTATAAAGAAGGGGTTAATAGGAATTGTTACTATTAGCTTCCAATCCTATCACAGTAGGAAATAGAAA
>DATMYT010000171.1:0-2654 GCA_035560855.1 Negativicutes bacterium
CGAGATTAATAGGGATTCAATTTGGAAATATTAGCGGGCAACTTTTTTCTGCAAATGACGAAATGCTTCGGATCATTGGTTACACCAACGAAGATTTGAATTCAAATCAATTGCGATGGGATGCCCTGACCCCAGAAGAATTTCTTAAGCTCGATAAAGACGCGATTGAGCAGGCGCTCCAAATTGGATCTTGTGAACCTTACGAAAAACAATACATCCGTAAAGATGGCAGTTTGATCTGGGTATTACTTAAGTTCGTGGTCATCAATAAAGAGGCAGGGGATACTATTGCTTTTGTATTGGATATCACTGAGAAGAAGAGAGCTGAACAGCAATACCGCGAATACGAAGACTTACTCCGTCTTGTTGGGAAAATTGGCAAGATCGGCGGCTGGGAATTTGATGTGGTTACCGGCGAGGGCACCTGGACGGATGAAGTGGCATACATTCATGACCTCGATCCGAATGATTCAACCAACCGGGAGATTGGCCTCACTTTTTATACACCAGAATCGAAAAAAATTATCGAAGCGGCGATCCAGGAAGCAATTGAACAGGGTAAGCCATATGATCTCGAACTGGAATTAATTAGTGCGAAAGGAATTCATAAACTGGTGAGGACATCCGGGCAACCTCAGATTGTTGATGGAAAAGTAGTCCGGCTGCGAGGCATTTTCCACGACATCACTGAGTTGAAGCGGGCAGAAGAAGAAGTGCGAAAACTGAATGAGGAACTGGAACAACGCGTTAAAGAACGCACTGCCGAGTTGACTGCTGCCAATCAAGAACTTGAGGCTTTCTCGTACTCAGTCTCCCACGATCTTAGGGCTCCCATTCGCGCCATTGATGGTTTTTCGCAAATACTCATGGATGATTACCGCGATTCTTTGGTGCCGGAAACCTTGCGTTACCTGCAAATTATTCGCAGAAATACTCACGCGATGGGCCAACTTGTGGATGATCTGCTCGCGTTTTCAAAACTGGGCAGGCAATCTGTTCAAAAACAGCATATTAAAATGGGCAAACTGGTCAAAGAAGTGGTCGGTGAGGTGAAGCAAGAAATTCAAGGGCGTGAAGTGGAATTTCGTATTGAACACCTCGTTGATGGGTGGGGAGATGAAAATTTATTGCGGCAGGCTTTTTATAATCTGATTGCGAATGCTGTAAAATTTAGCCGAATCCGCACTCATGCACTGATCGAAATCGGAACCACGATGTGCGAACCATATTTATCTGATGGTTCGCATGCTGAAATGCGCCAGTGTTATTATGTAAGAGATAACGGCGTTGGATTTGATATGCGCTACTATGATAAACTGTTTAATGTGTTTCAACGTTTGCATAAAGCAGAAGAGTTTGAAGGTACCGGTGTCGGTCTGGCAATTGTGAAACGTGTGGTCGAGAAACATGGTGGTATTGTATGGGCTGAATCTGTTTTAGATTCAGGCACTACTTTTTATTTCACATTAGGGGAGGAGAAACCCAATGACCAATCAAATTGAAATTCTCTATGTCGAAGATAACCCCAACGATCTTGAATTGACCTTACACGCATTCAAGAAAAATCATCTTGCGAATAATGTTTTAGTCGCCCGCGATGGTGAGGAAGCGTTGGAATTCTTATTTGGAAAAGACTCTACTCCGGATACAGAGTTGTGCAATGCACCACGTGTGATCTTACTCGATCTAAAACTTCCCAAAGTGAGCGGATTGGAAGTATTGCAAAAAGTCAAAACGGACCCGCGTACCAGAATCATCCCGGTTGTGGTATTGACCTCTTCGCGTGAAGAGAGGGATATCATTGACAGCTACCGGTTGGGAGTGAACAGCTATATTGTTAAACCAGTGGATTTTGAAAAGTTTGTTGATTCAATGCGCACACTTGGTATGTACTGGCTGCTGCTCAATCAACCGCCTGTTCCATAAGCTGATTCGCCGATGTTTATGAGCGCGGAGAGTCCCTCCGCGTTTTTTATTTTTAGTGTAGGTGAGAAACTGGCTATAATTGTTTTGAAAGGCTGAAGGTTAGCATGGAATCAATCAAAAATCTGTTTCGCATTGGGCATGGGCCCTCAAGCAGTCACACAATGGGACCGAGCCTGGCCGCAGATCAGTTTCGCGCGCGGACGCCGAACGCGACGCGCTACCGGGTCAGTCTGTATGGCAGTCTGGCCGCCACCGGCAAGGGTCACCTGACCGACGCGGCGGTGAAGGGAGTGTTCGCCCCTGTTCCAGCTGAATTCGTCTGGAAACCCGATGAAGAACTCCCGATGCATCCGAATGGGATGATTTTTGAGGCTCTCGACGAAATGGATACCCCGTTTGAGCGCTGGCAGGGATACAGCATCGGAGGTGGAGCGATTCTGGGTGAAGGGGAATACCAGAGCAGCAAAACCATCTATTCACTCGACAACATGCAGGATATTTTACGCAAATGCACCCAGGATGGAAAAACTTTCTGGGAATACGTTGAAGATAACGAAGGTCCAGAGATTTGGGATTACCTGAAGGAAATCTTGAGGGTTATGCATGCCAGCATCGAACGCGGATTGAACACAGAGGGTGTTCTGCCCGGCGGATTGGGCCTGGCTCGTCATGCCTGGACAATCTATCGCAAGATCCAGATGAGCGGGGGTCATTTGAAGAAGGAAGGC
>DATMYT010000172.1:0-11687 GCA_035560855.1 Negativicutes bacterium
ATGACGAACATGCCTTGCAAGTACGTACGGCAATTGAACAAATGCAGGCAGAACGCGTGCTGATTTTGGGGACTTCCCACAATATGGTTGACAAAATTATTCGGGTGTTGAAATTGCCCTCTGCTTCACAAGTAATCAACATCTATGATGTGTCTACACCTGCCGCCATTATGAAGGCGCGAGAGACACGACGGACGCAAAACAAGCACATAGTACCTGTGCCGAAGATAGAGCTTCAACCGTATCTGCCCAATTTCATGATTGATCCCATGCGCTTGTTTACCAAATCATCGCGGCAACCCCGCCATCATTTTGGCGAAGTATCGGTTGTGAGGCCTAATCGGTTTTCTGTGTTTGGTAAACTGATCATCACAGAACGCGCTGTGTCCATGATCGTGCGGGAAGAACTTTTGAAAGATAAGGCTTGGGTGGCTTTAACGCGTATTTCGGTAAAAAATATGGAAAATCCTGAACGGGGTTTAGTATTAAGACTAGACGTAACAGTTCGTTATGGTGTGAACATTCCAGATGCTGTACATGCTGCTCAGGATCGAATTAAGACACAAGTCGAATATATGACATGGATGACGGTTACCGATGTTGACATCTACGTACGCAATATCGTAGCGGAAGTCAAAGGATAGAAGGGAGGACGATTAGGAACTTGGCTGTAAATGACGAGGGCTTGGTTCTTTTTTCGGGGTACGCTAAACTACCGGTCGGAATTACCGCGAGTGAAATGTACAAAGTAATTGGCGTTATTTTAGTCATCCGCGTGGAAACCGGTGAAATTGTGGAGGCTGACTGTACATTAGCCACCAACGTAGCCCGAGAATATGTTGCACGTATTTTAACAGGTCAGTCACTAAAGCATGGGCCCGATGGCGTTTTGCGAAATGTTGATAAAAGATATCAGGGCAGTGCCAAAAAGGCGATCATGACTTCATTGCGTATTATTTATGATAAGTATAGAAGCTTCATGGAGGAACAAATCGCCCCGGATTCTGATATCCAGTAAGAAGGTGCCTGGTTGACCAATCTTGATATCACCATTGCTATGATTTTTATGTGGACTATGGGTATTGGCGGGGGACTCTTCTTATTCCCCTGCTGGACTTGTTTATAGTCGAATTACACCGCTCTGCCGGTTTCTGTATCGGGAGAGCTCCTTTATTTCCAATATTTCTTCTCGAAAGGAGTCGCGATGCATTATCGTTCCTATCTTATAGAGAGTTTTGGCTGCCAGATGAATTTGAGCGATTCTGAACGAATCGCCAGTCAACTGGAGAGCTTGGGGTGTATTTCTGTTACTGACCATGAGCAGGCAGACATTATCGTTATGAATACCTGCTGTGTCCGTGAAAGTGCGGAGAACAGAATTTTTGGACGAATTGGCGCATTAAAGCGCCTTAAGACAAAGAACCCTGACAAAGTGATTATTGTTGCCGGTTGTCTGGCGCAAAAAGACCAGGAGTCTATTTTTCGCCGTGCTTCGCATGTAGATATTGTACTGGGTACGCAAAATATCGATCGCTTGGCTGAAATCATAAATGAAAAGCAACGACGAAAACACTGGGTTGAGTCTGCGGATTATGCGTTGGACGGCTTGGGGGAAAGCATAGGGGAAAATCGGCATGCGGGCGTTAGCGCCTGGATTCCGGTGATGTATGGGTGCGATAACTATTGCAGTTATTGCATTGTTCCCTATGTCAGAGGACGCGAGCGGAGTCGTTCAGCGGAGTCGATCCTGAAGGAAATTTGCGCGTTTGCTGAGTCCGGCGGCAAGGAAGTAACCTTGCTTGGGCAAAATGTGAATTCCTATGGGAAAAATTTACCAGGAGACTGGGATTTTCCACGATTATTGGCAGAAGTAGATCAGATCGAAGGAATTCGTCGGGTGCGATTTATGACTTCCCACCCGAAAGATTTTGGCGATGCCCTAATCCAAGTCATGGCAAACGGAAAGAATATCTGTAAACATCTTCATTTGCCGGTTCAGTCAGGATGCAATGAGCTTCTGCAGCGTATGAATCGGCGCTATACGACTGAGGAATATCACCGGCATGTCGAGCGCTTACGCACCGCTATTCCGGAAGTTAGCCTCACAACAGATATCATTGTTGGATTTCCGGGTGAAACTGATGAGATGTTTGAACAAACTTTGGCTTTTGTTGCAGAGATGAAGTTTGACGCAGCCTTTACTTTTTTGTATTCGCAACGCTCCGGGACACCGGCAGCCACAATGGATGAGCAGGTTCCACATGCCGTTAAACAAGCGAGGCTGCAACATCTGATGGATTTGCAGAATGAAATCAGCCTAGCCGTCAACCAATATTGGGTGGAAAAATCGGTGGAAGTATTGGCGGATGGACCGAGCAAAAGCGACCCGTCAACTTATTCGGGGCGTACCGACCAAAACAAGCTGGTTTTGTGGCCGACGACGCCTGAGGATTATCCAGGGCGGTTCGCTACGGTGCGTATTACTTCAGCCCAGACTTTTCTACTCAGAGGAATCGCAGAATCTGAAAGGACCGGGATGCAAATTTGAACTACACACCAATGATGGAGCAGTATCGCGAGGTAAAACGGCAGCATCCGCATGATTTGTTAATGTTTCGACTCGGTGATTTTTATGAGCTGTTCTTTGACGATGCGGAACTAGCTTCTCGAGAACTTGAGATAACTTTGACATCGCGCGAAGCAGGAAACAGCAACCGTGTTCCAATGTGCGGCGTTCCATATCATGCGGTGGAGGGCTATCTCGCCCGTCTGATTGCCAAAGGTTATCGAGTTGCAATTTGCGAGCAGGTGGAAGATCCCAAATTAGCCAAAGGGATTGTACGGCGGGAAGTTGTTCGTGTAGTGACGCCGGGCACCATTTTATCCGAAGCGATGCTGGCGGAACGCGGGAATAATTATCTGACGTTAGTTTGCGAAAACGGTTCTGAACTGGCGCTTGCAGCCGCAGATATATCGACAGGGGAATTTTTATGGGCACTGTTTAGTGGCTCCGACCGCTATGCGGCATTGCTGAACCAGTTGTCCCGACTTGTGCCGGCGGAAATTGTGCTGACAGGAAAATTGGAACGCTGGGATGAGATGGAACGTTTTTTTCAGACACGACTGTCCGGTTGCACTGTGACCAATTTTGTCAGTGATGCGGCGGATCAGCTTCAGGAACTGCCGGCCCGACATTTTGCCGCAGCGGATATTCCAACAGAGTCTGCTGCTTTTGCGGCGGTTGCCCAGTTGTTGCAGTATTTGCATCAGACGATGAAAACTGATTTGTCTCATGTGAATCGTCTGACCCGCTTTCGCTTGCAGGACATTCTCATGTTGGATGCCACTACCTTGCGCAACCTGGAGATTACCCGCAATATGCGCGAAGGCGGTAAGCGAGGTAGTCTGCTGGGTGTGATCGATTTTACCGTGACTGCTATGGGGGGCAGGCTTCTGCGCCAGTGGCTGGAGTCACCCTTGGTGAATTTACTGGAAATCCGCCGCCGTCATGATGCGGTTGAGGAACTGGTCAATACCCCGTCTGTACGGCAATCGTTACGAGAACGGTTGAAATCGGTCTATGATCTGGAACGAATCCTAACCCGTATTGAAGTCGGAACCGCCAATGCCAGAGATTTGACGGCATTGCGCAGTTCGTTTGAAATATTGCCGGAATTAAAGCAAAGTTTGTGCGAATTAAAATCGAATGCGTTGACGGATGTGGGGTTTGGCATGGAAACCCATACGGATTGCGCCGAAATGATTCGTGCTGCGGTTGTTGACACTCCGCCGTTTTCTATCCGCGAGGGGGGCTTTATTCGAGACGGGTATGATTTGGAATTGGATGAGCTACGCAGTTTATCCAAGGACAGCCGCCAGTGGGTCCAAGACATGGAGGCGCGGGAGAAGGAAAGCACAGGAATTAAATCACTAAAAATCAGCTACAACAAAGTATTTGGCTACTATATCGAAGTTACTCACGCCAATACTACAGCTGTGCCGGTAAATTACGTCCGCAAGCAGACACTGGTCAACGCGGAACGCTACATCACGCCAGAGCTGAAGGAATTTGAAACGAAGATTCTGGGTGCGCAGGAAAAAATCGTCAACATTGAATATCATCTTTTTTGCACATTGCGGGACTTCATCAAAGATCGGTTGGCGGCAATCCAGTCGACAGCAAGGCATCTGGCTTCGCTCGACTGTCTGGTTTCCTTCGCGGAGGCAGCGTCGCAATATCGTTATGTGAGACCGACGATGACTGAGGATCAACGCATATTTATCCGGGATGGTCGGCATCCAGTAGTGGAACGGCTATTATCAGGAGAAATCTTCGTGCCTAATGATACGCTTTTAGATCCTACTGAATGTGAAATCATGATTCTGACCGGACCAAACATGGCTGGTAAGTCGACTTACATGCGGCAAGTGGCCCTCCTGACGTTGATGGCTCAAGCCGGTTCTTTCGTGCCGGCCAAGGAAGCGAACCTTTCGCCTGTGGATCGTATATTTACGCGGGTGGGGGCGAGCGATGACCTGGCAACCGGGCAATCCACCTTCATGTTGGAAATGAATGAAGTATCCCAGATTCTGAAGCATGCGACGTCACGGAGCCTTGTTATTCTCGATGAAATCGGCAGGGGAACGAGTACATTTGATGGGATGAGCATTGCGCGATCCGTAGTGGAGTATATCAAAGAGCGCATTCATGCGAAAACTATTTTTGCCACGCATTATCATGAATTGACGTGCTTGGCGGAGTGGCGTCCGGCCATTCGGAATTTTTCGATGGCGGTTAAGGAACGAGGCAACGATGTTGTGTTTTTGCGACGTGTTGTGGCTGGCGGCGCCGACAAGAGCTACGGGATTCATGTGGCCAAGTTGGCCGGACTGCCGGGAAAAGTGGTAGAAAGGGCAAAGGAACTACTCACACAAATTGAAGCCGAGGCGACCTGTCCGTCGGCGACTGTTGAAAAAGTGATGGAAACCGATACTGCCTTGTCACTTTTTCGCTCTACCTTGTCGGATGAAATTGCGGATATCGATGTGATGACCTTGACTCCGCTTGAAGCGCTTAATTTACTGCACAAATTTAATTTGCAGGCAAAACAGGAGGCCGGAAAATTGTGACTTCATCAATCATTGAATTGCTTGACGATACGTCGATCAATAAAATTGCGGCTGGCGAAGTGATCGACCGGCCTTCTTCGGTAGTCAAAGAACTTGTGGAAAATGCACTGGACGCAGGCGCACGACGCATTGAAGTGGAAATCGAGGCAGGCGGCGTGGGGAAAATCCGAGTGAGTGATGATGGGAGCGGTATGTCGGAAGCCGATGTCCGTATGGCAGTCTTGCGTCATGCGACAAGTAAAATCCGCAGTTCCGATGATCTTGTTTTCGTGGCGTCTTTAGGCTTTCGCGGCGAAGCGCTGCCTAGTATTGCCTCCGTATCCAGATTTCATCTGATCAGCCGCCAACCCGGCGCAGAACTGGGAACCCGTTTGGAAATCGAAGGCGGTCAGTTGACAGATGTGATGGAATGCGGCGCAGAAGTGGGAACAGTGGTAGTAGTGTCCGATTTGTTTTTCAATACGCCCGCTCGTTTGAAATTCATGAAAACAGCGGCGGCGGAAAGCTCTCATATTCATGATGCAATGGTCAGACTCTCCATCTCTCGACCCGATGTGACGTTCAGGTTAACGAACAATGATCGAACGACGCTACATACTCCGGGTACCGGTAGCCTATCGGATACGCTGTCGGCTCTGTATGGACCGGATACGTTGCAGCAGCTTTTTCCGGTGGATTATACCGATGGGGAGATTCATATTACGGGTTTTGCGGCCCGGCCGTCAATTCGCAAAGGGTCCCGCCAATGGCAAAGTTTCACAGTCAACCGGAGAGTGATCGGCAGCCGGATGTTAAACCGGGCCGTAGATACTGCCTATCAGACATTGCTACCGGTCGGCAGTTATCCGCTCGTCGCATTGCAACTTGAAGTTCCTCCGCCGCAAGTCGATGTCAATGTGCATCCACAGAAAGCGGAAGTGAAATTTCAGGATGAGCGAGCGTTGTTTCGGGCCTTGCATGCGGCGCTCAAGGATGTGCTGATTACTCCGGAAGGTCCGGCTGCAGCCTCGGCCGCTTTTGATCATACTTCCTATCGTCCGCAATCCCGGCCTTCCTATGTACAGGAAGAGTTGCCGGTACAGGAACTGTCTGCGCAATCAACAACGTCTGGACCTTCTTCCGGCGTTTTCGCCGAAACATTCCATATGACGCAGGCGCAGGAAGTTTCCCCAAATGATTCGTTTCAGTGCACCGCGTCGATGCCGGATACTGTTGAGGAAGCTACAGCTGTTTACGAAGCGCCGTCGCCGGAGGAAGTTCATGTTGAATCAAAACTGAAAGCGCTGGCGCAGTATGCCCGCTGCTATATAGTGGCAAGTGACAGCGACAGTCTCTACATTGTGGATCAGCACGCAGCCCATGAACGATTGTTGTTCGATCTACTGGCCCAAAAGCAGGCGCCTTCTTCCTTCCAGACACTGCTCATTCCTCTTGTCGTTGATCTCGATCCACTGGAAGCGCAAGCAGCGGATACTTACGCCACAGAGCTTTCGGGTCTGGGATTTTTCTTCGATTGGGTCGGGCCGGGGGCCGTGAGAATTTCCGAGCTTCCCACGCACCTTCCACCGCAAGAAGCAGAGGGGCTGTTCCATCAAATATTATCTTCCGCGCTGACGTTGAAGACACCGGATGCGGAAGCCTTCCGTCAACTTTGGATCGAGACCGCCGCTTGCCACATGGCGGTACGAGCGGGTCAGATGCTAAATCAGCCGCAAATGCAGGGGTTGCTGGATGATTTGATGAGGGCGGAACGTCCCTACACGTGTCCGCATGGGCGTCCGACTTTGATTCGGCTCACTGAAAAAGACCTGGCCAAGTTGTTTAAAAGAATATGATTGTGACTACGTCGCTCAGTTCCCTACCGGACGATGTGGCGGCTGCCTACCGGTTTGCATCGGAAATCGACGGGACCTATGCGCGGCGGGAACATGATTCCTTATCAGAAATTCAAACTAAATACAACGTGACACAATTCGTCGTAATAGAGAATAAGCAACCAATTGTTTATCAAGGTGAAGATCGCTTCTTTTTTCATCGAGGCATGGCAGAATTGCGGATCTTAAATTTTATCCGTTCAGGTAATGATCCGATGATCGCGGCAATGGGATTGGAGACGGGAATGTCGGTGTTGGATTGCACGCTCGGGTTGGCTGCGGATTCGCTGGTCGCGGCATTTGCCGTAGGAGATACGGGAGTGGTTCAGGGATTGGAAGCAGCGTGCGTTGTTGAGGCGCTTACTCGTTGGGGGTTGACGGAATTGTGCGCGGCGCAAACAGATGCCCGCATGGAAACAAAACAAGCCGCCCGCCGTATCCAAGTGATCCACGCCGATCATGCAAACTATCTCGCAATGTTGCCTGATCAGTCTGTTGATGTAGTATATTTTGACCCGATGTTTCGTCGTCCCCAAAAGGCGAGTGTCGGAATTGCACCTCTCAGAAACTTTGCTGATGCACGGCCGCTGACGGTCGAAACGCTCCAGCATGCGAAACGGGTGGCGCGTTGCAGAGTGGTGATCAAAGAAGCACACGGAAGTCCGGAATTTGTCCGTCTCGGAATCCGAAATTTTGGTGGTGGACGATACAGCCCTGTTCAATATGGCATCTTGTTCAAGGAGGAAAAAAGTTGAATCGACTGATTGTCATTGTTGGGCCGACCGCTTCCGGGAAAAGCGCTCTTGCGATGCGATTAGCACTGCGGTTTGGCTGTGAGATAATTTCCGGGGATTCAATGTGCGTTTACCGGGGCATGGATATCGGCACGGCGAAACCTTCTCAGGAGGAACGCCAACAAATTCCGCATCATCTGATTGACATCCGTGAGCCAGGTGAAGATTTTTCGGTCGCGGATTTTCAGCAACTGGCAGGAGAAGCAGTTAAATCGATCAATCAACGGGGGAAAATACCGATTCTGGTCGGTGGAACTGGTCTTTACGTGCAGGCGTTGCTCGAAGGATATAAATTCAGTTCGACCCCCAAAACAGAATTGCGGGACTCGTTGACGGAAAATGCAACTCATGAAAGCTTGGCAATAATGGACCCGAAAACAGCTGCCCGGATTCATCCAAATGATCGAAAACGCATTCTTAGAGCATTAGAAGTTGCAACCTCAGAGCAACGTCCCATTTCCTGCGACAAAACCTCGAACAATCCGACACTGCTGTTTGATTGTATCGTTTTTGGTTTGTCGGTGGAACGTCAGGAACTATACCGTCGAATCAATGCCAGAGTGGATAAGATGCTGGAGGCGGGCCTTATGAATGAAGTCCGCTTATTGACGAATAGGGGCTTGTCAGATGAATCCACAGCTTTACAGGCAATTGGCTATAAAGAAATTGCTGCTCACCTGCAGGGTCTCGTTCCTCTTGCAGACGCCATTGATCATGTTAAACAGTCCAGCCGTCGCTACGCAAAGAGACAGCTGACGTGGTTTCGTCGGATGCCATACATTCAATGGATTGAGCAGGACGAGGATGAAGCGTTTAATTTCATGGAACGCCAGGTTGCGGAAAAATTTGTAATCAAGTAGAATAGTTATGTAAACACGTGGGTGGAGGTGCGCTATGACCGTAAAACTGTTGAATTTACAGGATAGTTTCTTGAACCAAATTCGGAAAGAAAACATTCCAGTGATTGTCTATCTGGCCAATGGATTTCAACTAAGGGGTTCGGTACGGGGGTTTGACAGCTTTACCGTAATTCTGGAGAACGATGGAAAGCAACAGTTGGTCTATAAGCATGCAATATCCACCATTACCCCAATTCGGCCGTTGCCGCCACTGTTTGTGGAAAAAAATGATGAACCCGACTAATAATAGAACTGGAAAGGTTAAAGCCCCGGGTTCTCTTGACCTGGGGCTTTTCATGTGAAGATATGCGCGATAATAATTCAATGGAGCAAAAACCGGAGACGGTTCTGCTCGTCGGGACCGACATCGATAAAAAACAAAATACCGAGGAATCGCTGCAAGAGTTGGAACGTCTGGTGGATACCGCCGGTGGAGAAACGGTGGGGCAGATCATTCAGCGGCGCGAAACACCTGACCCATCCACGTACATTGGCAAGGGGAAACTGGAGGAACTGAAGGCTCTTCAGATCGAAACCCAAGCCTCCACAGTAATTTTTGACGACCAGTTGTCACCGGCTCAGCAACGCAATTTGGAAGCTGCGCTGGAGGTCAAAGTTCTGGATCGAACGGCGTTGATTCTGGATATTTTTGCCCAACGGGCCCACTCCCATGAAGGGCAACTACAGGTGGAGCTGGCTCAGATGCGCTATCTCTTGCCGCGACTTGGTGGCAAAGGGCTGGTATTGTCGCGCCTTGGCGGCGGCATTGGAACGCGTGGTCCAGGTGAAACAAAACTCGAGGTGGATCGTCGGCGCATTCGCAGTAAGGTTCACGACATTGAGGAAGAGATCAAAATGGTATGTGCGCAACGTGCCGTACACCGGTCACGACGTGTACAGTCGGGATTGCCGTGTGTGTCCATTGTTGGCTATACTAATGCAGGAAAATCGACGTTGTTGAATCGTCTCACAGATGCCGGAGTTTTGGTGGAAGACAAACTGTTTGCGACGCTTGATCCTACTATTCGCATGTTGGTGCTTCCCTCAGGCCGCAAGCTACTGCTGGCCGATACTGTCGGCTTTATTCGAAAATTGCCCCATGCATTGATTGCTGCATTTCGTGCGACATTGGAAGAAGTAATTTATGCCGATGTTCTGCTACACGTGATCGACGCCAGCGCAGAAGACTGGCAGGAACAAAGCGCATCGGTTTATGAGGTGCTGAAAGAGCTGGGCGCAACGGATAAACCAGTCGTCACCGTGATGAATAAAATTGATAGCCTCAGCGGACATGCTAAATTTCGCAAGCTGCTTTGGAAAGATGGAGCCGTTGGAATTTCGGCAAAAGAAGGGACTGGGATCGAGGAACTGTTCGAAGCGCTGGATGAGGCCTTAAGTCATTTGAATCGGTCGGCAACACTGCTGATTCCATACGAGGATTCCGGTGTATTGAACGTGTTGTACGAACAAGCCATTGTTCAGTCCAAAGAATTCACACCTGACGGAATCGAGGTTTGTGCGCTCTTGACACAAGCACTCTTAGGGCAATTGGCTGCTTACATCGTAACAGGAAAGGAAGATCAGGAAGAGTGAATCAATTTTCCCAACCAATCATTGAGCTAAAAAATCAGATTTTGGATCAATTACGGTCCCAATTTCAGGCGATTGATGAAATAGCGCTGCAAAATACGGCGCGGGTGCTGGACGCGTTTCGTCTTCACCAAGTTTCCGACAACGATTTTCGACAGACAACAGGTTATGGATATGGAGATGTTGGCCGAGATAAACTGGATGTTGTTTGGGCTGATATTTTCGGTTCGCAGGCAGCATTGGTCCGCAATCAGTTTGTGTCTGGCACGCACGCATTGGCTACGGCTCTGTTTGGCGTATTGCGTCCCGGTGACGAATTGCTGTCACTTACAGGGACTCCCTATGACACTTTGCGCACAGTCATCGGCGTGCCGAATCCTGTGCCGGGCTGCTTGACTGAATTTGGCATTCGTTACCGGGAAACACCTTTTGAACAGGCGATGCATCCGGAGACGATTGGTGACATATTGGCGCCGGAAACACGGCTGGTCCTGATCCAGCGTTCCTGCGGATACAGTCTACGTCATTCACTTTCCGTATCAGAAATCTCTGGCATTTGTTCGGCAATCAAAGCAGCGAAACCGGATTGTGTTGTCATGGTGGACAACTGTTACGGCGAATTTACGGAAACCTGTGAGCCCAATTCTGTTGGAGTCGATCTAACAGCAGGTTCTCTCATCAAAAACCCCGGTGGAGGAATTGCACCGACAGGGGGGTACATTGCCGGTCGAGCTGATTTGGTTGAACTGGCGGCATCAAGACTGACGGCGCCGGGAATTGGCGCAGAAGTAGGTTCTTCCGTTGATGGATACCGACTTTTTTATCAAGGGCTGTTTTTGGCTCCGCATACGACTGCCCAGGCGATGAAGAGCGCTTTGTTTGCCGCCGCATTTTTCGCCGCGCTTGGATATCCTGTTCACCCGCGCTGCGATGTGGTGCGGCATGATATTATTCAGGGAATTGAACTGCGTACGCCGGAAAAATTGACCGCTTTTTGCCGCGGGCTGCAAAAATATTCGCCGGTCGATTCCCATGTGAAGCCAGAACCGGCTCCTATGCCGGGATATCCTGACCCTGTAGTTATGGCAGGCGGTACATTTGTTCAGGGATCATCGATAGAACTGAGTGCCGATGGACCTTTACGCGAGCCTTACGCCGTTTATCTTCAAGGCGGATTAACATTTGAACATGCCTTATTAGCGCTGATGGGGGCCGCGAACGAAATGAACAAGACGGCTGGCGCGGAATAGGAGGATTTGACACACGATTGTCGAATGATACAATTATCATATGAAATATGAATTAGTCTCTTTTTTTGTAGTGGGACTTATGGTATTCATCCTGACTATAACAAGACGATGGGTTCGATGGCCGTTTAGTCTCCGTGCCCTATACTGGTG
>DATMYT010000173.1:0-5320 GCA_035560855.1 Negativicutes bacterium
TAATGTAATCGGACCTGGTGACTTGGTGGCCGTCATGATCAGTTGTATCAACGCGACACACTCCACGTGTCAGCTGAACGTTTCTCATGCCAATGCCTACAGTCATGGGATAATTCCCAGATCATCCGCCGCTATTTATAATGTGATTTTTACAACACCAACATATCGTTCTTATCGAACGACCGGTGAAACCTTCTGCTGATGCTGGTAAGAACCAGGCTTAGACATATAACGACAACCAGTTGGGGAACCAAGCGATATTTGAATATGGCGCTGCTCCTGGAGAATCCGGCAGAGACCGTATTCGAAGCTATCTGAAACCTACGCGGGAGCCCATCCGTAAATATGCGCAAAACCCTTGACACTACCTTCGAACAGAGTTCTACCTCTCTATACGTTGGATCGGATTAACCATTTATAGATCGAAAAAAAGTAGTTGTCTAAAGCAACGCCTAGACAGCTACTCTTTAAATTTACATCATTCACTTTTCCCTTTATGTCCGCCCACATAATCCGCCCGTTCAAGGAAGGTTCCACCAGCCATCGACCCAGCATAAAAAATCGTTTTTTTGCCAAATCGCCCCCGAAGATCATCTACGACTCTATCCATGGCATGTTTCTTTTCTTCTCCTTCAAAAAACAGTTCCAACTGCTCCAGTCCTTGTGGCACGATTTTCCCAGCAGTAAAATTTACCGATCGCACCGGTTCACCATGCCACCGCTTATTAAACTCCTGGCGTGCCGCCTCACTAATGATATCCGTTGAGTGTTCTGGGCGAACCAACTTAATCCGTGCAGTAAAACCCAGCTGTAAATTTCTATCCGAGTACCCTATCCCCAAATATACCTCTTGGCATTGTTCCTGGTGTTTACGTAGCCTAGCACAAACATCTCCCACCATTTCCTTGATGATCATTAGAATTTCTGCTTGTTCATAGTAGTTCCTCATCAATATCTGGTTTTTACTATAGGATTTACTTTTCGGCCGCACCTTCTGGCTGATGATGCTAGCATCCAATCCCCATGCGTGGTAATATAGCTGCAATCCCATTACGCCGAGAGTTTTCTGCAACCAGATCGGATTGGCGTGAGCCAGCGCTTCAATCGTATAAATACCCATTCGCTTGAGGGTCTTATCGTATCCTCTGGATATCCCCCAAAACGCAGTCATCGGCTGTATCTTCCATACTGTTTGCGGCACCATTTCATACGTCCATTTTGCGATCCACGGCGGCTGCTTTTTGGCTTCATTATCCAGTGCCAGTTTTGCCAAAAGCGGATTATCGCCAATGCCTACGGTAACAATAAGGCCCAACTCTTCCTTTACCATTTTCAAAATGGCTTTTGCAATCGCTTCTGCGGGTCCAAACAAATTTTGCGATGCGGTAACATCCAATATGGATTCATCAATACTATAAACGTGTAGATCTTCATCCGTTACAAATCGGCGGAAGATATTTTGTATCGCCTGGTTCATATTGATATATAGCGCCATATTGGGCTCCACTACCATAATCGGCGAATGCTTGGGGATTTCAAAGAGCCGATTTCCGGTCTTGATATTATATTCCAATTTAACCCTTGGGCTACTGGCCAATACGATAGCGCCGGGTCTCCTTAAATCCGATACTACCGCAATATAGGCTTCCAGTGGGTCAAGCCTCCGCCGAACCGCCTCTACGGATGCAAAAAATGATTTTACGTCGATGCACAGGACGCTTCTGCGGGGAAAGCGAGAAAAATCAACGAGCCCCATCGCTGTGGCCTTCTTGGTCTTTCATCTGCTCGTTATGTTCTGACAGAAGCATCCCCGCCCACTTGACCATACACCGGTCGAAGTAAATTACTTGAACCATCTGCTGGTAAATAGGAATACTCAGTAAATCTATAGTAGGTTCGCTCATCACTATCCACCTCTATAGATACATTATCAGAACGTATGTTCCGTGTAAATGTCATAGAGTTACTATTTGCGAGCTTGAACGGAAATGAAAAATCGCCCGAACCTAAGTCCGGGCGAACATAAATCCAACCTATTCAAAATACCCCAAGACTACGAACCCTTATCATTCCCGCTTATTGCTTCTCTATCAACGCAACGCACTTCACGTGCCATTTGATAAAAAGACAATACTGGTACGCGAAATTGAAGTTTCGTGTAAAGGATCGACCCCCTAATTATTTCGTTCCCAACAAATAGCACAACACCCTCACTTGCGCGATCTCCATTATAATTCGCGTCAGGAATCCGCTGAATATATTGCCCTGATGACTTTTCCTGACTGTGTTCCGGTGTACTGATTATTGTTAAATGCAATCTTCCCGTTGACGATAACGTAGGCAAGTCCAATATTAGGTGCATAGCAATCGTGAACAAAGTCTGCGCAATCAATGATAGTTTTAGAATCGAAAATGACCAAATCTGCATCGAAGCCTTGTTTGATTAATCCTTTTTTTTGCAGACCAAACCGCTGTGCGGGAAGGGACGTCATTTTGCGGATTGCTTCTTCAATGCGCAATATCCCTTTGTCACGAACGTATCGACCCAATATCCTTGGGAACGTTCCTTTGACACGCGGATGCGCTCGAAGCGGCGACGGCGGATATATGCCGTCCGAACCGAACATGCCATAGGGATTCTTCATCACTTCCTCAATATCAACATCGGAAATACTGAAGTAAACCCCAACTGCAACAAGTTCGTTGTCTGCCAAGATTTCAAAGATCGCGTCGAACGGATCAATTCCTTTCATCTCGGCATATTCAGATATTGTTTTTCCCACGGCATCCGGCGAAGCAACCGCAGTCATTACCAACATCCTGTCAAAGCCCACGCTTACTATATAGTTGTCCCAGATTTCGGAACCTGCCAAAATGTCCGCCTTGGCCTTTTCTCGAAATTCAGGCCGTCGCAAATTTGCAACCAGCGTCGGCCAGTCCGATCGCAGATAACTCGGCGGCAGCACGCCTCTTAGAGGAGCGCTGGCCGCGTTATAAGGATACTGGTCGAAGCCGATTTCAATGCCGTTCTTATTAGCATCATCAATCATCCGCAGCGTTTGTTTAACTTTCCCCCAGTTGGGCTGCCCCATTGCCTTATGGTGAGAAATATTGACAAAAACCCCCGACCTCCTGCCAAGCTCTATTGCTTCTTCAACAGACTCCACCAGTTGGGATGCTTCGTCACGGATATGTATTGCGAATATTCGCCCATAATCCGCAACAATTCGACATAGTGCCACAAGTTCGTCAATGTGCGCTATGCCCCCTGGAGGATAAAAGAGTCCTGCCGATAAACCCAAAGCTCCGCTATCAAGCGCTTCCTTTAAATATTCCTCCATATGTTTTATTTCATCAGCTGTTGCATGGCGGTTTTCCAACCCCATAACAGCTATCCTTATCGCATTGTGTGCGGCAAGAAAACCTACGTTGATCGCCGTCTTCTGCTCATCAACAATATCCAGAAAGCGGCGGAAGCTAGTGAACTCGTTCATCCTCTCAGGGATACCAACAGTGTTCGTCTGTCGCAACTCTTCGAAATGCATTTCTGAACATGGAACAATATTCGTTCCGCAGTTTCCAGAAATGGTCGTAGTGACGCCCTGCGACAGTTTATTAAAGATTCTGTTGTCAAAAAAAACACAGCGTTCGTCATGAGCATGCGAATCAATAAATCCAGGCGAAAGGCAATATCCCTTGCCATCAATTTCAATTACGGACTTGACCGTTCGATCACATTTTCCGACAAACGATATCTTATCATCAATAACACCCACATCGGCAAAATATCCTGGATTTCCAGTTCCATCAAGAACTTTAGCACCTCTGATCAACAAATCAAACATATTTTTGCTCCTTTGAATATTCTTCATTTATCACTTTGTTGTTTGTTCTTTCTCCCGCATACGATAAAACCCGAACGCCATAAGCATGCCTGCCGCAATGACGAGAATACCTACAGCCCATCCAGGAATCCCCAACATTCCAGAGCCAATGGTAATAACAATGGCAGCAATCATTGAAGAGGATCCGATTTTTAAATCTTTTTCTGAAAGAAACACATACAGCGCGCCAAATATTGCAGGAATGATATAGTTAAACGCCTTATGAACTGAATTTGGAAGCATGGGAATTACCCATGCGCCAATAAATACAAACAGCGTCACAATTCCTACCGAAACGAAAACCGAAACAGCAATGCCTATCACCGAGGCGATTTCGCCTTCCGGAGTTCCTGGTTCTGCGTCTGCTGCCTTCTGTGCCATTATTGATGCCGGTACTTTAAGCGAAGCCACGTTTCCAGAAACCCAAGTAATATAGCTTCCTGCAGTTCCAAGTACGGCAAAAAATGAAAGAGGTTGAAACACCCAGGAAACCCCGTAAGCTGCCATCGCAACCGCCCATATCTTCAATATATCGGTAATCGGTGGAATAATTCCATGCCAAAGCCACAAATAGATGACCGGAATAAAATTGGCTATTATCGCCAATCCTACAGTAATGACACCTAATCGAACCATTTGTGAATTAAAGCTTGAGTCCCCGGCCTTGTCTTCCATTCTATTTTCCCCTTCCATCAGAATAATACTGTAACTGACATCGCAACAATCATGGCTATCCCCAAAGAAGGCTCACGGATCCATGGGTATCTTCGCCCGACAAAATTCAGAAAATACATGGCTATCCCCGATACAATTGCCACAATCAGGGATTCTGATTTAATCTGTCCACCGGCAAGAACTTGGGCCGTAACCAGATAGCTGATCAGTCCAAGCAGTGCGCCTGACATCACGAACTTCACAAGCACAGGGTTACTTCTTTTGTTGAACGTTTCCAGCCCTTGCCCCATTTTATGATTGAATAGAAATACCATTGCCAAGAATCCCAGATTGTTGAGCGCCATCCCCCACATAGAATAGCTGTATGCTTTTAGATCATAAGCAGCCGAACGCATATCAACTCCAATCACCTTGGCAGCCATCGCCGAAATAGCGAGTTCTGTGGACGGGGCTCCAACATCGCACAGGCGCATCCAAGTTGTTGGCGCTCCCAAAACTGGAATCAACGCCATCAATACGATCACTGGCGCCAAGGAAGGGCCAACCGATGTCAACACAGATGCGCGCATCGCCCTTATACAGCGTTGGCGTGAGAGTCCAATTCTATTGGCTTCATTTAGACCTGCTCGTAAAAAAACAACACTTTGCAGAATAACCATGATCACCATAATACTGGAAGCAATCCACATTCCGGAACTGTTGATCGTAGTCTGGAAATCCATTTTTTCTCCTCCGTTGTTCATTTTGTTGCAGTAGTATCC
>DATMYT010000174.1:0-9791 GCA_035560855.1 Negativicutes bacterium
CCATTATCCCCGGTCAAAAAACGGGCTTTTTCCTGTTACCGAGAGCGGAATTCCATAAGCGATCCTGACTTGGGGATCATCAAACAGATTCAGATTTAGAGCTGCCTTGCCCGCTGAAAACATGATTCGATTATCGACATGATGCGCAGCTGCCACACTGACTGCCGATCCTAATGCGATGCCGAGATCTCCGATGCTGATGGCGCATAATCCATTATTTCTGACGTTTTCTTCACAATCCTTATATCCGCAAAAACCACAGGGTCTCGGGCCCATAGGTTTTACCTTTTGACCCAAAAGCAATACAACACTTGCTTTGTCGATATTTCCTGCATCCCGTTCGAAGTGGGGCAATCCGTCGTCTTCCTTCAGAATGCGGCGCATCTCAGCCGAAAGTTGATCTTTTACCTTCGCTCTCACCGCGATTACCACCAAGTTATCCACGCCTCTGCCTTTTGGCGCTGTTCGGGCTGCAAGCGCCATCAACTCTACGATTTCATCCGTCGCTCGCGCTTCCATCTCTGCACTTTTTGTAATCATAGCTCACACACGCTCCTTTCCTATTATGTTAATTTTGCAACTGACACACCCGTTCCACCCTGGTTTATTTCTCCGATCGTCACACTCTTAACGTGTGGATGAGCTATTAAATACTCGCGCACACCCTTGCGCAATGCGCCGGTTCCTTTGCCGTGAATGACCGATACCGAATCCAATCCGGCCAGTACCGCATCATCGATATATTTGTCCAGAACATAGGCCGCTTCTTCATTATTGAGCCCACGGATATCAATTTCCCGCGATACTACCGTACGCTCTGAAGCTACGGGTCTCGCCGGACGCTCGCGCCCGTTGAGACTTTTTTGCTCTGATTTCTTCAGTACTCTACATTGAGAGCTGGGAACCACAGTCTTTAATGCTCCCAGTTGCACACTTACTGATTCTCCGTCGACGGACAGGACAACCCCCTGTTGTCCAAGATTTTCAACAAAGACAACCGATCCCTTGACAATCGTTGCCCCTGCACCGGTCTCAAACACAGGTTGCACCCTTACTGCTGTCAGCGGGTTCAGTTCACTGATTTTCTCACGGATTTTTCGGCGAGCACTTTCGATATTTCCTTGTAGTGAAGCGTGCTGCGCCATGGAAAACTGTTGCTTCAATTCAGAAATCACCGCTTCCGCTTCCAAACGAGTCTGGCGCATGTACTCATCGGCATCAGTGCGGGCTTTATCCAAGATATCCTTCTTTTTGGTTTCCCAGATTTGTTTTTCCTTCTCCATTGCCTGACGCAGACGCATTGACTCCAGACGTAGCGCGGCAGATTCCGCCCGCTCCTGTTCACTGGCCCGTTTGTGTTCTTCCATGACGGAGAGCACGTTTTCGAATTTTTGATGCTCACCACCAGTCAACAGTCTTGCCTGATCCACAATTTCCGCAGATAATCCCAGCCGTTGCGAAATGGCGAAAGCATTACTGCTGCCAGCCACACCAATCAACAAACGATAGGTAGGTCGTAGCGTCTCCAGATCAAACTCGACAGACGCATTCTCTACTCCCGGATGAGTGTAGGCAAATGCCTTCAGTTCTCCATAATGGGTAGTGGCGATCGTACGGATTCCCTGCGCATGCAGATGCTCCAGAATCGCCATAGCTAGTGCAGTGCCTTCTTCGGGATCAGTTCCCGCACCGATCTCATCAATAAGTACTAGCGACTCTGGTGTCACTTGGGAAAGAATCCGAACGATATTGCTCATGTGACCGGAAAAAGTACTCAGTGACTGCTCAATGCTCTGTTCATCACCGATGTCGGCAAAAATATCCTCAAAAATTGCCATCTCTGAATTAGGCGCCGCCGGCACAAACAAACCCGACTGCATCATCAACGTCAATAAGCCTAATGTTTTCAAAGCCACCGTCTTACCGCCGGTATTCGGTCCGGTTACTAACAGCGTATTAAACTCCTCGCCAATCCGAATATCAATCGGAACAACCGACGCAGCCGCAATCAATGGATGTCTCGCCTGTCGAAGATTCACCTGTCCTGGACCAACAAAAAACGGTTTCACAGCCTTCATTTCAAAAGCAAGTCGCGCTCGTGCAAATACAAAATCAAGTTGGGCGAGAATGTCACAATTCGCCGCTATCGCATCCGCTTGCGTCGAGACATGAACAGACAACGCCAGCAGAATTTTTTCGATCTCCGACTGTTCTGTCGACAAAAGCCCTTTCAGATCATTATTCAAATTGACCAAAGCCATCGGCTCGATAAAAACAGTCGCGCCACTGGCTGATTGATCATGCAGAATGCCCGGAAATTGGTGGCGATACTCCTGTTTAATTGGAATCACATATCGATCACCGCGCATCGTATACAGCGCATCCTGAAAATAAGTCCGGTACTGATTGGAGCGAAGAATAGAATCAAGTTTATCCTTGAGTCGCCCCTGTAATGTGCGGATCTCTCGTCGTACTTGTCCTAGTTTGTCACTGGCGTCATCTTTTACTGTTCCATTATCATCAATTGCTTTATCGATGGCGAATTCAGTCGTGCGAAGTACAGTAAGGCCCTTCACCCAACCTTCCAAATCACCTACCGGGTCTGGAAAATCGGCGAAAAATCCTTTCATTAGACGTACGGCACGTAACGTTGAACCAACCGCCAATAATTCATCGCCGGACAGCCCACCGCCAACCCTTGATCTGCCGATAATCTGCCGCAGATCGCGAATGCCGCCAAAAGGAACAGCCGGGGCCTGTCGCAGTATCGCCACGGCGTTGTCTGTGAGTTCCAGTTCCTGTAGCACTTGTGCTTTATCGGAGAAAGGCTGCAGCGCCTCTACCAGTTCGCGTCCCCGTTGGGTTGCGGTATATTCCGCAAGCCGGGTGACTATTTTTCCATATTCTAATGTTCGCAGCGCGGATGGGTCCATTTGTTTCTCCTTTACTCAGCTCAAAGTACGCCGCGGAAATAATGCCCGCGGGTAATATCGGCATGCTCGGCTGCTTCCACGTCAACTGCCGATAGGCCTGTCGCTCCAGCATCAAGTGCCTGGCGATAAAAGCCCGTAATCTTTGCCACCGTTTCCGGCAACATATGGCAAGCCTCAATTCGAATCCGTGAAATACCCGCTTGGGCAAACCGAGGCACATGCGGCAACATCGAAAGTTCTTTCCCATTGAGGATGTGCATTCGGCAGGCATCGTCACTGACTACTGAAAAGAACTCGCCTTTGCGGTCCTGCAGACGATACTCACCTTGCCGACAAGCTCCAATGCAGGCATTTCCATCCTTCTCACCAAGATAAGCCCCTAATGCGCAAAACTCTGACACCATTAGCGTAATCCGGCCATGAACCAGACATTCCAATGGAAGTTTTGCATTTTGCGCCAATTTTTGCACCTGCAGGAAGGTCAATTCCGGTGACAATGTTGCGCTATCCGCGCCTTGTTCACGAACATATTCCAAGGCTTCTGAATTGAAAAGATTCAGAGGATAATCCACATGGATTATCAACGCAGAATTTTCCTTCACCTTTGCCAAAGTTCCCAAATTCCCCACGCATACGGCATCTGGTTCCAGTTCCACGAACCAGGCAATCCTTTGCGCTACTTCCTCTTGGCCCAACTCTCTTACGATTCTCGGCAGACTGAAAACTACTCGTTTATCCGCCTTGCGAACCATAGACAGTATGTTCTCGTAATCTGAGCGCTGAAACAGCCCTCCATGAAAACGTTCGCCGCTGATCATAAGCCAATCGGCGCCAACAGCCAAAGCCGCTCTGACCTGTTCTGCCGTATCCACTTTTACTACCAGCGCCGGTTTTTCTTTTTTACCGCCATGAATGGGCGTCGACTTCGAATCCGGGGCTTTACTCCCCACGTATTCCGCTTTCTCTTGCGGCAACGGCGGACGCATATATATGGATAATCGAGCGGTTTCAAGTTCTTCCACCGCACGCCGCCGGGCATCATTGATCTCGGAAACAGGCACCATAACTTCGCCATCAATCAACGCAGAAAATATTTCAATCCGAAACGGTGTATTCCCCAATCGGGAGCACTGAATCTCCAGACTCTCAGGAGTTAGCGGGCGATTGCGGGCAGCCTGACCGAGCTGTTTCGTCCCGGCAATCCCGACATTCCCGTCTCGATCCTTGACTTCGATTTGCAACGGCGCATCTACAGAAGCCTTTACCGTCATGGCAACCGGAATTCTGCGCCTGGCATAAGGTTTGGCAAACCATGATCGGGCCTGCTCGGTCAATCGCGAATCGAAAGTTTTGAACACACGGTCACCGGGCCGAACCTGTTCCTGGCAAGACACGGCAACTTCCACAGAGGCCTCCGCTTCATTGACCTCGGCGCCTTCCACTTGCAGACTTCGCACCTCAATATTCACCCGGCCGCCGACCTTGACCCACGCCTCGACAATATCGCCTACCGCCAACGGTCCGTCCAGTTTCATAACCATCTGACGCTCCTGCGGCAAATAGCGAATAACGCGTCCAATCAATACGCCCCGATTGTTCGGCCTACGGTCACTCATCATCTCCCGGGAATTTTTCCCAAACAAATGTGCACTTGTAAAGCCTCTGTTGAAAATTTGTTCCATATCCCGCAAATCTTCCGCCGGTGTTTCATAATGCAGCGGGTCCGCCTGAGCACGGTCAATCGCGCGTCGATATGCGTCCACCACAACAGCTACATATTCTGGTCGCTTCATTCGACCTTCGATTTTAAGGCTGGCTACTCCAGCCTTGATATATTCGGGCATAACCTCAATCGTCTGAAAATCCTTCGGGCTCAGCAGATACTCTCCAATACCAAGGCCCGATAACGTATCGCGGCCCTGTGAGTCCACCAAATGATATGGAAGTCGGCACGGTTGAGCACAACGGCCACGATTTCCGCTTCGTCCTCCGATCAAACTGGACATCAGACATTGCCCGGAATAACAAATGCACAAAGCCCCATGAATAAAAGTTTCCACCTGGCAGCGAGCCTTGCTGCAGATACCGGAAATTTCGGCCATCGACAGTTCGCGGGCCAGAATTACACGCTCAAATCCATAGTCAGCCAACAAATTGACGGCAGACAAATCATGCGCCGTCATCTGCGTACTCGCATGGATGGGCAATTTGGGCGCTACCCTGCGAGCTACGCGGGCCACCCCCACATCCTGCAAAATGGCGGCGTCGGCGCCCACGTCATAGAGATACCGGAGATAATCCCGCAATGCGGGCATCTCCGAGTCATCGACCAGCGTATTTACGGTGACGTAAACACGGACACCACACAAGTGCGCCTGTCGAATGGTTTGTTCAAGTTCATCATGAGAGAAATTCGGAGCATACTGTCTCGCTCCGAACTGTTGTCCCCCCATATATATCGCATCCGCTCCGCATTCCAAAGCAGCCGTGAATGCTTCCCGATTGCCTGCAGGAGCTAATAATTCAATCATAATTCAGTTCCTTACCTTTTATCTAACTTGTTTGACCATCGCCATTAATTGTTGGTAATCCTCCTGCAGCCGCAGATACTCTTCGGTCAGATTCAGACCTGCAAGCACGGCTGTTTTTACCGGGGACAGGCTGGGATAAGCGCGTTCTGTCTGGCGCAGTCGCTCATCAAAAAGCGCCGCAACCTTTTGAACTCGTTCCGGTTCGGTGTCGCCCCGAATTGTGTAGCTTTCCCCGCCAATGTTGATAGTTACTCGGTATCGTTTTTTTTCCATATCGGCCCTCCGCAAAAGCAGATTGTTTTATGATATTCCTTTTATTTTTTCGCGCTTCCTAAGCAATACTCCTGCACTGTATTGGAAAAAAAGATGACCGGGATGATTCCCGGTCATCGAGAAATAATTTTCTACGCTTGAGCCACGTTTTAGCTTCTTAGTTTTGCCTCGAATTTAGCTTCCAGTTTCCCGATCAACGATCGAAACGGCCCTTCCACTTCTTCATCTGTCAAGGTTCGTTCATTCGCTCTATATACCAACGATATGGCCAGACTTCGAGTCCCCTTCTCCACCCGATCCCCAGTATATACATCAAACAGATGGGCATCAACAAGTAGCGGCCCTCCATCAATCTGTACCTGAGCCATTACCTCCGCCGCGGAAATGCTATCCGAAAGAACAATAGCCAAATCCCGATTTATAGCCGGATATTTGGGCAATGGAGCATATGTCCTGGAATCTGCCACGCATAGAGCATTTAGCTCCGACAAATTCACCTTGAAAATGTAGACCGGCCTTGAGATGCCGAAGGATTCCTGAACACTGGGATGCAGCGCTCCAATGGTTGCAATTGTTACATCATCCACAATGAAATCAGCCTGTTTCCCAGGATGCAGCCAAGGAGCCTTCGAGATGCCAACTTGCCATTGAGCGGCACCGAGTCCAGTGAGCAATGATTCCACAATACCCTTTACGTCATAAAAATCCACGTTTTCACGGGAATGGCACCATTCCGTGCCATCTCGGCGTCCTACCATCACCCCGCACAACCGATACCGTTCTTCAGGATGGCTAGTCAGAGGCAAGCTCTTCGCATGGTGGGTCGTACCGACTTCATAGAGTCGGAGTTCTTCATTCTTGCGGGCCAGGTTGCGAGCCACAGTATCCAGTAGCCCCGCCATCAGGGTTGTTCGTAAAATCGGAAATTCATCCGTGATTGGATTCATAATGGGGATCGCATTTCGCAGCGGACTATCCGCAGGCAAACGAAGATGATCAAAGAAAGCCGGGTGGGAAAAACTGAATGATAGTGTTTCATAGAAACCAAAGCCGGACATTAGGTCGCGGGCTGTATCCATAATGCCGCGTCCCGCCGCCACTCCTCCAGCCTGTAATGGTCCCTCCGGCCTGGTGGAAGGAATATTGTCATAGCCAAAAATCCGTGATACTTCTTCCGCAATATCTACCGAACCCGTCACGTCTTGTCGCCATGTCGGAGCGATTACAGAAATTACATCTCCGGTCGTCTTTACGGAAAACTCCAGCTTCTCCAATATTTCCAGCATAGTTGCAGCCGGAATATCTGATCCAAGATATCGGTTGATCCATGCTGCGGTAAAATCAAACTGCGCAGGTAACACTGCATTGGGATAAACATCGATGATTCCTGGAACGACATCGCAGGCTCCCATCTCTTCCAACAGCTGAGCGGCCCTGTTTATCGCAAGAGGAATGGCGGCAACGTCCACGCCGCGTTCAAACCGACCGGATGCTTCAGAACGCAGACCCAATCCCCGCGACGTCCGGCGGATGCTTGGACCGTAGAAGGCCGCAGCTTCAAGCAGAACAGTGCGCGTTGACGCTGAAACTTCCGTAGCCAGTCCACCCATGACCCCGGCAATTCCAACAGGCTGCAGAGCATCGGCAATTACCAGCATCTCCGAATTCAATTCCCGTTTGCTTCCGTCCAGCGTTGTCAGCTTTTCACCAGTTGCTGCCCGTCTCACCACAATGCTGTGTTTGGCCAGCAAGCTGTAGTCGTAGGCATGCATGGGCTGTCCCAGTTCCAACATAACAAAGTTGGTTACATCCACTACGTTGCTGATGGGGCGCATCCCGGCGGCTTGCAGGCGATGCTGCATCCACAATGGAGATTCACCCATCCGTACATTCGTCAGGATTCTGGCGCAAAAACGTTTGCACAATTCCGGGTCCCGGATCTCGATGGAAGCCATATCCGAAGCTTTCCCCTGTCCTTTTTCCTGCAACGTTAATAAAGGCCGTTTTGCCTTGTTGCCAGTCAAAACGCCAATCTCTCGTGCAATACCAAGAACAGAAAAGCAATCGGCACGATTGGCCGTCAATTCAAATTCCATTGTCACGTCATCCAGACCCATGACAGGGCGAATATCCTGTCCCAACGGAGTATCCGACGGCAGAATATAAATTCCTTCGCGTTTTTCCGGCGCGATTATTTTTGTATCCCCGAGAATTTCTTCGCAGGAACACAGCATCCCTTCCGAAGCCACACCCCGAAAATCCGTTGGTTGAATTACTGTCCCGTCAGCCAAAATGGCGTCTGCCAAGGCCACAGGCACGATCTGTCCTGCTCGCACATTGGTTGCAGCCGTAACAATCTTTACAATTCTCCCGCCCAAATCCAGCATGCAGACAGAAAGCCGATCCGCGTTGGGATGGGGATCTACACTTCGAATCAAACCTGTCACGATATTCTTGAGCCCCAGACAAGGACGGTCAATCCCTTCCACAGGGATTCCCGCCATCGTCAACCGTTCCCCCATTACCTCCGGGGCATCTTCAAATGTCACATAATCTTTAAGCCATCTTACGGGTGCGCGCATATCGCAATTCCTCCCTTAGAAACGGCGCAGGAAGCGCACGTCATTTTCATAGAACAACCGCATGTCATCAATGCCAAAAACCAACATGGCAATCCGTTCAACACCCATGCCAAAAGCAAAACCACTGACAACCGCCGGATCGTATTGACTCATTTCCAGTACCCGTGGATGGACCATGCCGGAGCCCAGTATTTCCAGCCAGCCGGTTCCCTTACAAACACGACAGCCAGTTCCCTTACAGATCACGCAGGAGATATCCACCTCGGCGCTCGGCTCTGTGAAAGGGAAATAACTTGGACGAAAGCGGACTTTGACGCTATCGCCAAAAATTCCTTTGCAGAAAAGTTCAAGGGTTCCCTTTAAATCCGAAAAGCGAATGTCCGGTCCCACAACAAGCCCTTCGACCTGCTGAAACATCGGGGAGTGCGTCGCATCATAATCACGCCGATATACTTTTCCGGGCGCAATCATCCGAATCGGGCTGTTTGGTTTTTTTGACTGCATCGTCCGCACCTGCACCGGCGAAGTGTGGGTTCGCAGCAAAAATTGTTCCGTGATGTAGAAGGAATCCTGCATATCGCGCGCCGGATGATCCGGCGGCAAATTCAGAGCCTCAAAATTATAATAATCGCTCTCAACTTCGGGGCCTTCTTCGATATCAAACCCCATCCTTAGGAATACTTCTTTAATTCGGTCCAGCGCAAGCGTCAACGGATGCCTTCGCCCCAATTCGCGGCTACGCCCCGGCAATGTCACGTCGATTTTCTCCGCTTCCAACCGTTGAGCCAGTTCCGATTCCTTGAAATGGGCCTGGCGCAATGACAATGCATTTTCAAATTCAACACGCAGATCATTGACCAACTGACCAATTCGCGGGCGTTCCGAAGCATCCATGGCTCCCATGCCCCGTAGCACGGCAGTAAGATCGCCCTTCTTTCCCAATACTTTTACCCGGAGTTCATTGACCGCCCCGGCATCAGATGTCTGTTCCAGTTCACGGAAGGCCGATTCCCGGATTCGTTGCAGTTCTTTCTCCATGTCTTCTCCTCTCCTTCAGTCAACAAACTATACTCAAAAATAAAAAGACCCTCACCCTCCAGGGGCGAAAGTCCAATTCCGCGGTACCACCCAATTTTATCACTCAAGTCTTTAACGCAGACAACACGTTCGATCTACCCGCACAAAGCGTCTCAACCAGACCCTCGGGAGTGAACTTCGGCTGCCGCAACGGTTACTGCTCTCAATCTATGGCAGTAACTCCCTGTCTATCGCACGTACACAGCGTACTCTCTCCGTCATCGGTTTAACAATTTTTATGCCGACAAATCCGTCAGTCGCTTATATACAAGATAAGCTGCAACAGATCCTGTCACTTCGAAAAGCTTCCAATAAAAATCAGCAGTTTCCAAACCGCAACACTTCCTCTCCGACGTTTGACACCGGATCAGTTTACGTTACGGCTGTATTATATC
>DATMYT010000175.1:0-3640 GCA_035560855.1 Negativicutes bacterium
GCATTCAGCACCTGGTCCAGCAATTCTTTGGTCGATGTTGTTTGCATTTGTGCTATCTGAAGAATGGCCCACAGCCGTTTCTTTTCAACCATTGACCGTTGCTCCGCACGGTTTCGCGCAGTGATGTCCTCCACCTGAACGACGAAATAAAGCGGATTCCCTTGGGTGTCTCTTACTAGGGACGTCGTCAACAAACAGGGGATTACAAGGCCAGACTTATGACAATACCGTTTCTCCACGCAATAAATCTCAATTTCGCCAGCCAGCATCCGCGAGCGTAGCTCGGCATTAACATCTGCGTCTGCGGGATACGCTACATCCTGCACTGTCAGGGCCAGTAGTTCTTCCTCCTCATAACCGAACAAACGGCAGAGACACTCATTCACCTTTAGCCAGCGACCGTCAGGAGAAACCAACGCCATACCGATGGGCGCATGACCGAATGCTCTGGCAAACCGTTCTTCACTTTCGCGTCGGGCCTCTGCGTTTTGCTCTTGTTTCACGATCATAACAAACAAAAGGCCATACACCAAAAGAATGAATACGCTGGCGACTCCGGCGGTCCTGAAGTATTTGCCTTCGCGTTCCCGAAAATCCGCCAGTGCTTCCGCCTCAAGGGTTGACACTTGCACTATCAGCGGATACCGTTCCATGTGGTGATAGCTGAATAAGCGAGATTGATAGTCAACTACCGAATCGCTGATGTAAGAACCGGAATGGGACTCCTGCATTCTGCGAAAATTCATGGAACCCGACACGTCCTGGCCTGACTCCATGCCTTTGGCAGTCTGACGCATCCGGACCACGCCATCCTCGCCGATAATAGTAATGGAATAGCTTTGTCCTAACTTCACTTCGCGATAGAAATCGGAAAAGCACTGGGGCTCAATCGCGCAGAGCACCACACCGTCAAAACTTCCGTCCGGCAAATTGATCCGCCGGCTCAAATGAAAAGTATCTCTGCCGGTAAATCGATTGATAACCGGTTTTGATATATACAGATTGCCTGTATCTTTACCGCTATTGGTTTTGAAAAATTCTCGATCGCTCACATTGACTCTTTCGGTATTCGGCAGCAGACTGGCCCTAAATTTCCCTTGAGAGTCGATGATCGCTAGATTCATGGCCGGGGTGGACTTTTGGCTTTGCATCCGTTCGAGGATTGCACCATTCACTGCGCCATGTTTTTCGTATTGCTGTTTCATAAACAGTAGAGTCTCGTCGATTTGGTCAAAATGAAGCTGGATATGCTCCTGAAAAGCTACGGCAAGATTGTCGTTTGCGCGCATGGTAGAACGAAGATCAGCTTGGTGTTCGTACTCAATCCTTGACAAGGTAACCGCCCATACAGCGAAAATTGTCAGTAGCGCAAAGACAATGAGGACACGGCACAGCGTCGAGCGCAGCATCATTTTGATGGTTTTTCCAGCCCCTGTCACTGCACTCCCCTCCATTGCTTCCAACAAATCCACTGAAGGCCAAACCTATATTGGGGTTTATCAATTATTATTATTTTTCGCAAAACACTGCTTATTGCTTCTATTATAGCCCACATGCCTTAAATGTGGTATAGGTAATGTCACCATCGGCAAAAAGGAGAAGAATGAATATGAATAGAATACATTTAGAAGGATTACATTGTTTAGCGTCGCCTCGATAAGGAGTGATTTGTATTGGCTCGGCAACAAATGACGGCTGACTTTTTTCACCAATTAGTCGATCAAGTACGCGACGCGGTGATTGTGATGACGACAGAAGGAAAGCTGACCTATGTCAATCAGGCAATGACCAAATTATATGGATACGAAGCTGCAGAATTACTGACAATGAGTGTTCATGAACTAAGAGCTCCGGACACGTTGGACGATTTTCCGGACCAAATCAAAAAAGCCCTATCCGAAGGGATCGTCTTTGAATGCACTCATAAAAAAAAGAATGGCGCACTCTTTCCCGTAGAAATCTCTTCTCACAAAATCCGCGTCCATTCCAACGACTATCTTGTCAGCATTATCCGCGATATTACCGAACGCACAAACATCACAAAGGATTTGCAGGAAAAAGCGCTGCAAATCCAAGCAGTGATTCAACTATTGCCTGATATTTTTTACTTTAAAGATATGGATTTACGCTATACGATGATTAACAAGGCGCTGGAAGATTTTCTGGGTTTGCCGGCCAATGAAATTATCGGCAAGCAAAGCGAAGACATCGTTACGGCGGAATGGGCCGCACAGATCCGGACAAGTGATGAAGAAGCCTTTCACCAAGGGACTTTGATCAGGCAAGAGCAAGAACTCTTCACCCCTGAGCACCGTTGGATGGATTCCTATAAAATTCCCCTGCACAATGCACAGGGCGAAATCATCGGACTCATTGGCAGCAGCCATGACATCACCGCCCTCAAGTTAAAGGATCTGGCACTGAACGAACGCACACGCGCTTTGGAGCACAGTGTGCTGCAACTCCAAAAATCATGGCATCAGACGATCGAAGTTTTGGCAACGACGTCGGAAGCAAAAGACCCCTATACTTCCGGGCATCAAAAACGAGTGATGCAGCTGTCGGATGCAATCGGACGGGAACTGGGACTGGAGGAAGACGTACTGCTCGGACTTCGGATGGCCGCCATGGTTCATGATATCGGCAAAATAAAAGTTCCAGCCGAATTACTTAGCAAGCCTGGAATTTTGTCGGCGCTGGAGCGGCAACTCATCAATACGCATGCAATGGCCGGCTATGAAATTCTTAAAGACCTTGATCTGCCATGGAACGTGGCGAAAATGGTGAAACAGCATCATGAGCGACATGATGGAACCGGCTATCCTGATGGGCTAAAAGGTGAAGAAATCGAGCTTAACGCCCGAATTCTGGGAGTCGCCGATGTTGTCGAAGCCATGGCTTCCCATCGTCCTTATCGTCCTGCTCGTGGGATAGAGGCTGCATTGTCTGAGATCAATCAGGGATCGGGAACGCTTTACGATCCTACTGTCGCGGCTGCTTGTCTGACGGTTTTTCTCAAGCAAGGATTTGAATTTGAATAGGCTCTATTTTATACTTACTAGCACTGTATATCCTACTCCTTTATAACCACGCCAAAGATATTTGCCAAGGCTATGGCTTGTGTGGGAGCGATGATACAACCGCGAAGATCCTCTGCTGTTAGGGCTAGTTGATAAAATTGACAAGTGCTGAGATCAAGTCCCGCAAGTTTTGTACCCGAAAATTGAACTCGATCAAGATTGCAACCGGCAAAGCTTACGTCAACTAGTGTGGCTGCATATAGATCTGCTTCAGTGAAAGAAGTGTTGTGAAAGCTGCCTTTTTTACACTTGAGGAAACGCAGGACGGCGTAAGCGGCATTGCAGTTATCAAAGACAACATTTCGGAGCGACGCTTCAGTCATGTTGATCCCCACCAACTTGCAGTTGATCAGCTGGACACGGTCCATGGAACATTGGGTAAAGTCCACGTTGGAAAGATCACATTGTTCAAAGACAGTATCGGTTAGTTGTACGCATGGCCAATGTAGGCGGTTAAAGTCAACGTTTTTGAATAAAACCTGGTTAACAATAATATTTTCAGCAGTTTGAGTTTCAAACGTACAGTCTTGTATAAGGCTGAGTTTCACGCAATCTTCGTC
>DATMYT010000176.1:0-9294 GCA_035560855.1 Negativicutes bacterium
TATATTAACTCTGAAACTTTAACATTTCGGTTTAATTTCATCCAACTTTTCAGGTGATTTTTTAGCACTGCCAACCGCCTTTTCCACAGGGTATTTTGCCTTATTTTTCTCAAGCTTATTGCATCATTTTTTCTTTGCAATTTTACGCATTTCTTGATTGCAAAATATAAAAAGTCCCTAAAGTTTTAAACTTTAAGGACTTTTTTCTTCATCCAAGATAAACATTCTAGTTGTGCCATTCTAAAAAATGCGGATCAGGCATCTGTTCCAGCCGTTCCGGTAGAATAATCAATTTACTGCCATGATAGGCATACTACTCTTTGCCATTGCCAAAATCTTTTTTGATGCGATGGCTTACCCATTTATACGGGTCTCGGTCTGTTTCTACATTTACGCATCTCACTCAAACAGCGCACAACCTTGCCGTTTGAAGTCCTCAATCTTCGTCAACAAATCCTCGACCGATATGTCAAGGTGAGCGGAAAGGCAGCTCATACAGAAATACTTTGTTAGCTTTCTGCCGTGGAACTTCTTATTCAGCCCGACTGTGTTTTTGTCGAGTTCGCTTTCGCATATGCAACATTTAATCGCTTTTTCCACTACAACTCCCACCTTACTGTGTATGTCGAGAAGCCAAGATTGCCATCGGGGAACATACCCGGATTAACGAATCTCATTTGCTTCAAGACCGTTTCTTGCATACTCTTGGCGGGGGTCAGGCAATACTTGTCAAACTCCTGCTTGAATTTAGGAGTGCGGATTAGGGTACTGTCTGCGTGAGGAAAGAACAGCTTCAAGTAAGCAGTGCATAGACGGAATATCGCCTCTTTTTCACGCCCTGACGTGTCACCGGTAGCAGCCTTGACATCAACGAGTTCCTCTACCATTCCACGATATTTCATCGTTTCCGGTGTACTGCGCAGCAAGTGCATAATCTCTGTGAAGTATTCCGAGTTCAACGCCCAATTGTTGATAAACATTCGCGGCGACAGTGCAGGGACAAATTGTCCGGGGACAAAACCGTGAATTCTTTGCAGCAAGGCACTATCACGAAAGATTGAGTTGATGTCGCCAATCATGTCTTTGTCGCTATCCATATTCTCATAAGCGATGTTACCAAGGAAAACTATGCCCGCTTCGCCGTCAATGCGAGTGCCGCCTACGGTCACATAGCCATCTTCCATATAACCTTTCAGTATGCCTGCCATTTCTTTGTCGTTGGCGAATTCAATGGACTTAATTTCGTCGACCGCAATGAAATCATTGCAGGTTACCAGTCCTTTGGATCTCGCACCGGGGCGACGGTCTATGAACAGCATAGTTCGACTTACCTGACCACCGGTGAGCAACCAACCATACTTGCTGATTTTGCCGAACATATACGATTTACCTGTTTGCTGCGGGGCAAGTTCGATAAGATTAATGCGTGGCTGGATGAACGGAAGCAACCGGGTCAACATCGTGTGCTTTGCTTTCCAGATATCTCGTTCTATCCATCCTTTACGGGAAAAGCCATCCGGATTGTAGTCGATTGCGCCGAGCAGAATTCCCATCCATTCTTCAACCTCAAAATGGGTTCTTGCTTCACGGAAATCATCAAGGCTTACTTTATACGGGCAGAAGTTTTTGAACTCAAGCAGCGTGAACCGGCCGTTTTTCTTGCCACCCTCCGGCGGCATATAGCCAAGTCTAATCAGGCCCCACCCTCCGGCTTCACCGATAAGCTCGTCTTTGATTCTGTTCCAGACATAGTCCTCAATAATGGTGTGGGAGTGAGCAAAGCCAAGCGAGGGTATCTCAAAGCTGTAATAGTTCGAGTTGGAATTAAAAGACACATTGACCTTTGCGAGAAATGGGCGTGTTTCACCCATTGTCCTTGCCTCATCTTCAAGCCGCTCTTTTTCGCTGCGGGGAGGGATAATGGTTGCCACGTAATCGCTGAGTGAATCTATGTTGTCCACAGCCCCATCAGCACCCGTTCTGCGTTTCAAAATCCAGTCGCGCAAGAACGCCTCAATCTTAGCCGCCTTGAACATCGACATTACGGATGGGTCTTTGAAGACTGTGGTTGAGGGGAAATATTTCCTCAATTTATTCTCATCGTACATCTATTTCGCCCTCCTTAAATAAGACCTTCGAATTCATCGACCACATCGGGGGTAGCCTTTTTGGCGAGTTGCATCGGAACTTCCGCGACGGCGTTTCTTGTAAACACCACGACGGGAACAAGCCGTTCCTCAAGCGTCGCTCCGCCGTGCAATTCATAGAGCTTACCGCCCATTTTCGGTAGCCGATTATATCCGCGTACAATCCAGTATGTTTTTTTTGTTTCAGGGAAATACTCTTGTTCCAGTTCCGGCGGTCGCGGAACACCTTGCGGGGCAAGCGAATACCGCCAATCGTCCGGCTGCCCCTCCCACGGCAGAGTGGTTCCTTTGCCCTCGTTGTGGGCAATTACGGCGAGTCGAGAAGCGCCGTGGTCGGCTGTCACAACAACGCGGCTAAAGCAATTAAGTCCGTCAGCAATACGATTCATAATCTCAGTTTCAAATATTCTCAGCGTTTCCGCAAAATTGCGTTCCGGTATGGATGTCTCATGTTTTTCCGCTCCGTTATGAACGATATTGTCGATGCTCTTTATTTCAGGCAGTATCCGTGCCTCGTCCCACTTAACTGGATTAAACACAGTTTCAGTTGGCAGCTTGGCGGTTACGACAGCCTGTGACTCAATCTTCATACCACGGCGTTTTGCCAGTGCAAGCAAAAGTGGCATATATTCAGCGCCCATTGCGTCCACGATAAGCAATGCAACATCAGATTTCGTTTGTAACTCAGCCATAACTGCGTCGCGTGTGGGGTATGTCTTGGGGACAACATAGTCGAAAGCGCGTTTTACAAAACTGTCAGTTATGCTGCTTGAAACTTTAAGCCTGCGGTACTCGTTGAAATATGTTGTGGTTGCATCATCCTCGTATTCAAAGGTGTTTGAAAAATAATCCGCGAGGGTTGGGAAAAGCTCCGTATACTGTTTGGGTAGACCATAGGACAAGTCTTCCGTGGAAACACGGCGCACTATCTCAACGCGCTCCACGTTTGTGCCGCAGTTAAGGAACTGCAAAGCGTCGCCAGATTTCTTTGTTTGTCCGATAAACTCTACAATCAACGATTCGCACTCCGAACCGACGACTTTAAGCGCTTCTGCTCGTTCCGCTGCATACTTTTTCGAGTTTACATCCGAAAGGACAGCTATTGCCGAACCAACTACGTATTTCCACAGCAGGCTATCGCGGGTAACGTCCCCAGATATCGCTTTTGCGATATACGAATCGCTCGGAAGCCGTCTGTGCAAAGACCAAATGTGCGCAGACCACAAGTTGTCTGATGGCAGTTCAAGCAGACGTTTCAGGGCAAGGCGTGTATTGATGTTTCCGGTGCCAAATAGACCCTCAAGATAATTCTCTGCACTTTGCCCGTTTTCAGCCGATTTTGAAAGCAGGAACTCCAAAGTAGTATCGTTCAAATCGACATCTAACCCGTAATGCTGCGCCGCAACATCGCGAGTATTAAGAATAAACGAGACCGCATTGTTGATGCCCGCTTGCTTCTCGGTTAGGCCAGTCAATATGAGCGTGTAGTTGCCGGATGGCGCATATTGACTCAATTGAGCGAGCAGTTGTTTGTAGCCGATGATGCCGCCGGATTTAACCCACTTGTCGGAATATGCTTGTATGCTAAGCGGTTCGAGCGTTTCTTCATTCCCCTCAATAAAAATCACATTACGTGCTTCCTCATACTGAGGCGTAAAGTTGGGCTTGTTGCTAATGGACAGCAAATAATCTACGTTCAGCGTATTGCCGTCAAGCCTGCTTCGAAGTTCAGACATAAAGACAGTTACGCCTTCAGCGTCAAGCAAAGTCAAATAAGCATCGAGCCCCACTACCAACGCTCGTCCGCTTAATGCCTGAATTTTAGAATCAATAACACTCATCAGCACATTAGGCATGGGCAAGCGTATGCAGTTGTCGGGAAGGCAGTCTGCTGCGTTAATAACGGTTGCACCTTTGTCTTTATGGTGGTTCAGCACATGTGCCGCCGCATCGTTGTTTGGATATACAATGGCACGCGGAGCATTCGGTTTACTGAACGTAGCTTTAAAATACCCATTGATTGTATATGCCATTGTCAACCCTCCCAAAAAAGCAATCCCAGTTCAGGGTTATCGTCTGCAAGCAACAGAAGCCTTGCCTTAAGGTCTTCTGCACTTTTGTAACGAAGCTTCTCCTTTATTTGCGGCGCGATTGTCCTCTTGTACTCGATATTAATAAACTCCGTGATGTCAGGGTACGACGGCCAGCTATTGGGTTGATTGCCGTATTCACCGCACAGATACCTTAGCAGCGAGGCAAGTCCGATATCGAATTTCTCATACAGTGGTGGTATGACATCGGTCATCAGTGCTTTTTGGCACTCGGCAATGCTTGCCGCTTTAACCTCTTTCAGAAATTCAAACATATCCGCCAGTTTGGCCGCGGAAAATGTTTCAGGATACTCGATAGCTCGAAGTAGGTCTGCGGTATCGGGGTGGTTACCAAAAACATACCTTGCCGGCATACCGTTGTCCATTGCCCATTCCGCGGGGGTTCCGGTGCCGGAAATCCGTGTCCATTCACTCTTTATATTCAGAACAACGGACTTTTTTGCAGATTCTTCAATCTTAACGCGGATGTTTGTGAGGAAGGTGTTTTCATCCAAACCAAATCCGCCAACCATTTCACTCAGTATGTCACGAAGATTGGAATCATCAAGCGCCACGTTATTAAGTTTAGATTCAAGAATTACCAACGATTCCTGTTTAGTCTGGTCAAAGAACAGCCGCTGAATAACCGCGAAATTTTGCTGCAGTGCAAGCTTGATATCATGTGACGCTCCTGTTGATTGCAAAGCGGACAGAAACTTGGCCAACGTTGGATAAAAGGCTTCAATAATCTGCTTTGGCAGATGGTTGCTTTCAGTGACAGCGTGCTTGAGTGCGTCAAATACACTCTTGTACTGAACAAAATCATTGTACCCGCAAAGCGGCTTGGCAAGCGATATGATTTCGTACTCGCACAGCATATCATCGATTTCTCTGCTGATATCAGCTTGCTTCCAAAGCCAACCGGCCGTTTCTTGGCAGCGGTCAAGGATAGAATCGCAATAACCATGCGAGAGGTCGCCGATTTGCTTGGCTAAAACTGAGAGCGCAGGATTGACCTTATCGACGTAAATTTCGAACGCCCGCAAAAAGTTCGCTCTGTGTATGTATCCAGCTATTGTCCCTACAATGTCAGGGTCGCTCAGAAAGATGTTTCCCGCATCCTTTACGGCGTTCACCCTGTCATCAACTTTGCCCTTGCTGCTAGTGGAAAAAGCGGTGCAGATAGCATTCAGCACACTTTCGATGTTGTCGGCTTTCGGGTCGCTGACTGCACGAACATACTCCGGTAATACCCAGAGAGGAACTTTTGCCGATTCAGCCTCAACCCTACTTTGGATTTGGCTCAGTACGCTCTCCACCGTTGCATTCGCAATCGAAGCAGCGCCGAACATCACCTGAACTTTTTGGATAAACTCCTTTTCCTCTTTGGATAGGCGGCATATCAGCTTTTCTTTGTTACCAAGTTTATTGTTGCCGTCATCCTTGACAACTGCTTCTATGATTTCGGCAAGCGTGTCGATGTCGAGGTCCTCACTCATTTGGCCGTTTGTCCACCGATAGTTTTTCTGTAAAATATCACGGAGACAGTAGCCTAACACGAACGCCGACAGCGCATTATAACGCAAGCCATACGGGGCGCGTTTGAGTTCGATGTATATCACGCGAATTGACTGCTGGCCGCCTCTGCCTACCGTGTTGGCAAATTTTTTTTCGAATAGGGCGTGGATTGCGCCGAGCGGATGGTCAGGATTTTGTACGAACCAACTAAGGTCATCATCGGTTACGCCGCTCCCTTTCAGTGTGTTGACTAAAGCCCCAATTGGACCTGTTGCAGTGTTGAATTGAATACCCGCTGTCGCATATGCTTTAAGCCCCGTATTGTTGAAGTGCTCATCCCTAAATCCAAGGTGGTCGACACAATACGTCATTTTTCTACGAACATACCTGGTGATTAGGTCTTTAAACGAATTCCAGTTCGTATCGCTAACATCAATGTGACCACTTTTGTATGAATAAACTTTTATCACAGTGTCGTGTTTTTTAAGTTCTTTTAACCATTCCGTTTCAATATCATTAAGGGAACTTAAGATATGGCCATCTTTACTCTCAAGATACTGCACATATTGGCGAATGTATTCGTTCCACAAATTCGCATTGTTATGACAGAACGATAACGACGGAAATGTGAACATCAATATTCTGTGGTCGTGATAATGATTAAGAATACCAGCTATTTTTTGTGGGATTTCCAACTGTTCAGTCTTATCCTTTGCAACGACAAACCACAAACATACAGACCCATCATCTTTATTTATGCCTAAACTGTATTTATCGTGGGTAGTTAGCTTGCCGATTGTCGTGTTATTAACATCGGAAACGCGAATATCAAAGCGCCAAGAGCTTAACTTGCGATAATTTTTTGTGTGCAATATAAGCTCGCTTTCGACTTTTTCATGCACAAGTTCATGAAACTTATCCTTCCACTTTTCTAGATCTTCTGCTTTTACGGTTGTTGTGGAGAATAAAGATATTTTCCCATTGGTAACTGAGAAGCAGTGTTTCTTTTCCAAGTCCTCAACAATGCTGCGAGGGTCGGCGATACTGCCATCGCCCTTGAACGACAGTTCTATGTTCTCCATGGTCGGCTTAAGTCTGTCGTGACCGCCAGGCGCAAGTTTATCAAGAAGGCAGAAAAGCAGTACCGCTTTCAAAATACGTAGTTCAGGCGCATCTTCCGTCTGGTTTTGGAAAACACGGTCGCTGGTTTGCTTATAAAACGCCCCAATTCCGGCAATTTCACTGTCCAGCCCCAAATCGTTACGGTCTACGAAATAGTGCCATAGGTAGTCCACGGTCAAGAACTGCTTGTTCGCTACCTCCGGTCCTCCAGTACGGATAAAGTCTTGGAATTCCATACCATCTGCGCCGCCTTTGAGATACTCGAAAAAGCTGCGCTGATTCGATTTCGCCTGTTCCGACAAATGCTTGAGTAGGAATGCCGCCATCGGATGGATCGGCAAAATATCGTAAAAACGCTCACGGTCAGGATCTTCTGTGTCGTTAAATTTATTGACGAGCGAGGATACGGAATCCCACAGGTCGTCTTTCGCTTTTTTCCACTCGGCGGCAAGCGTTGCGTCCTTAACATCTACCATTGCGTGTTTGGCTAGCCGGAAAGCCGTGTCGTTGGGCATTCGAAGTCTGCGGAAATAGAAGCGGTCATTGGCTTTTCGCGCGCTGTCAGACCCCTCCGCCAAATATGCCTTTATCTCCATATGGGTCACAGGCACGAGGAAGAATCGATTCACGCCCGGCGATTCCGTAACGTCTTCGAATGTCTTCAATTGCTCCTTGTTCGCCTCGATGAATGGGTGGAACTCATCAAAGAGGTAGACTACCCGTTGAAGGTTATTAGCCTGCAAAACCGCTTTAATCCATTTGCGGAACATCGGAACGTCAAAATCCAAATAAATGAAGTCTTTGTGCAAAATAGCCTCAACATCGTCGAGTAGTTTAGACGACGCGGCGGGGTTGTTCAGCGCATTGACAAGCTGATCTACTGTTTTGATACTCGCATCAAGGTAGGCAAGCTGGCTCTGGATAGAGTCACGGGTTTTGAAGAAGTTTGAACCTTCGCGCCGCACGCGGTCAATAACCATATCAAGGTTAGACATCGCCGGAACGGACATGCTGCGTTCAGTCAGGGCGGCTATGATGCCTTTTTCCAAACGCACTAGTAAACCGTTGCTTGCTCCAACGCCTGTGGCATCATAGTCATATACCACAAGCGTACCCTCACCACATCGGTCGAACAGGGATTTTTCAAGGCTATCTCGGTCGGACAACCCATTTAAGGTATGATTGTCGAGCCATTTATGGACACGAGTTTCGTCGTCCATAAATAGCTTCTGAATGACAAGCGCGGCATTGGACTTGCCGGTACCGTAGTTGCCGGTGATCCATACCGATTTCTCTCCGGTGCCAAGAATTGACAGGAGCGTTTTGCAGATGTCCTCGAACTCAGTGTGCGGATAGAAATCAAGCCACCTATCAGGCTTTTCATTTATGATTTCGCGGGTCATTACTGGACGGTAATCTTCCGGCACGGTAAAAAAATCAGAGTAATGTCTCATTTTCTTATTCCCCCAAAGCTAAGTTTACTATGTCGTCCAGCGAGTGCTTCTGTAGGTAAACCTCTAAACCGTCATTGCCGTGCGTGAACGTCGTAGAAATATAATCCGGGTAACGGGTGCGCAACCCCTCGCATTGTTTCTTGAACGTGTCAGGTGCTATGCCAAACGCCACGAGCGGGGAAACAAAGGTAGAATCCGCATTTACCGTGAGCAATTCACGCACCGTGAAGCTACCACGCTCAGCAAGGTCGGCGATAAGGTATAGACCGTAGAGGATGGTCAGCGGCTGCACGTCCTTTGCTTTGCGGGTTATACTCTGAACATTACGACCTTTCTTCATTACAGGAAGCGTAACCGCTCCTTCTCCCCCGAGGGGTGATTTCGTTAGCATATCTCTCAACGCATCGCGCCCATCTTCCTTAGCTGTTTTGCTTAAAGAAGGAAAACTCTGCAAGAGCTTCTCGGCGATTTCATCTAAAGTATACGGTTGGTCAAAATTTGTTTCGGAAACAAACCACTTAATTAAAACGGCATTATTTGCAAGAGCAATCCATATCAGTTCCCAACCCAAGTTTGAGAGAGATCCTTCCTTTTGAAATACTCTTGTTGCAGGTAGTAACTTATGTGTTTTTTCTTCTACAAGCATGGCTTGCGTAAACCATGCACTTGCGGAAGGAACCATCTTCTTGCCAAGTGGATGAGTATCGTGCCACGGGAAGAATTCTTCGCCAAGTTCAAGAAGAGCCGAAATCCATGCCTCGCGTAGCCCAAATGTAAAATAGGTACTGAACCCAATTTTTCTATTATTGCTGTTAACATCATAGCGCATAGAATTATACCTCCAACAGTTTGCTACTGATACATCGTAACACATACGGCACTTAGTGCATTTTTTGCTGTCTATCTTCAATTTCCCATTTTTTATTGATATTGCTCCAAAAGTGCAATTGGCCTCACAAGTCC
>DATMYT010000177.1:0-5589 GCA_035560855.1 Negativicutes bacterium
ACGGCTGATGCAATTGCATCAGCCGTCCTCTTTTTGTGCTCGCCTAATCCTGATGAGACGCTGGTTCATCGCGCGGTGTAATTGTGTCATGTTCTTGATGTTTTCGTCGTGATTTTATCCATTCCGAGAATTCTTCGACGACAACAAACAGACAGGGAATGATGAACACCCCCAGCGCCGTGTCGAGCATCATGCCGCCGACAACGGTCGTCCCCATCGCGTTACGTGATCCTGCGCCTGCACCGGTAGCAAGAACCAGCGGAAAAACGCCCACGATGAAAGCAAGTGAGGTCATCACAATCGGACGCATACGCAATTTGGCCGCTTCAATCGCCGCTTGGCGAATCGGCATGCCCCTTTCCATACGGACTTTGGCGAATTCCACGATCAAAATCGCATTTTTCGCCGCCAGGCCAATCAGCATGACAAGGCCTATTTGCATGTACACGCTGTTTTCGAGACCACGCAGGAACATGAACAGAAACGCTCCGAAAATCGTCGCAGGTACGGTCAGCAGAACAGCAAAGGGCACCGTCCAGCTTTCATACAGCGCTGCCAAGCAGAGAAATGCGAAAAGAAGAGCGAGTCCGAAGAGAATCGGGGTTCGGCCGCCGGAGACCTTTTCTTCCCGGCTCTGATCAGCCCATTCGTAACTGTAGCCCTGCGGCAACGACTGCGCTGCCACTTCCTCCAGTGCGTTGATAACCTGGCCGGAGCTGTAACCGGGTGCCGGACTGCCGCCAATCAGAACGGACCTGAACCCATTGAAACGCTTGATGGCTGTCGGATTGTTCACTGGCACCGCCCGCACCAGCGTGCTAAGAGGCACCATTACTCCGGTGTTGCTTTCCACATACAAAGTCCGCAGGTCTTCAACACCCCGACGGAACGAAGCATCCGCCTGAATAACGACTTTATACGTGCGACCGAAACGGTTGAAGTCATTGACCTGTAGGCCGCCTAGAAAAGCCTGCAGTGTATTGAACACGCTGCTCACCGGCACCCCCATCTTCTGTGCCTTTTCCCGATCGACATCGAAATTGTAGCCGGGAGTGTCGGTCCTGAAGGTAGAGTAGATCATCGCAATCTCCGGACGCTTGCGTGCTTCCGCCAGAAAAGCTTTTGTCGTCTCATCCAGTTCCTGCGTTGTATGACCGCTTCGGTCCTGCAGGATAAAGCTGAAACCACCGAGACTGCCGATACCTGGCAACGGAGGAATATTGAAAGCCATCGTATTGGCCTCTGGCATACGGTTCGCTAGACCAATGACGCTCCTGACGATATTGTCCACGCTTAGATTCGCAGTAGTACGTTCCTCCCATGGATTCAGTTCCACGAAAATAACTGCGGAACTGGACTTGTTCGCGCCCGCCAACATATCGATACCCGCGACGGTCATCGTCTGCTTGACGCCGGGCAACGTGCGAATTTCTTCGGCGATTTTGTTGGAGACTTCCTCGGTTCGCTTCATACTTGCCGCTTCCGGCAAGGAAATGGTTGTTACGAAGTACCCCTGGTCTTCGCTGGGAACAAAGGATGAAGGCACAAAGCCCGATATTCCCCAGGCTAACAGCAGCAGCAAGGGCATTAGAAGCAAGCTGAACTTGGCCCGAAACAGAACTTTTACCGCTCCGCGCTCATATCGATCACGCAGTCCTTCAAACCAATCGGTAAAACGCGACAAATAGTGTCCGAGTTTTCCGGAGTGAGCATTGGGGTCGTGCGGCTTGAGCAGCTGGGCGCAGAGCGCCGGCGTTAGCGACAAAGCTACCATAGCAGATATTGCTGTGGAAACGGCGATCGTAAGAGCAAACTGCTTATACAGCACGCCGACGGTACCACCGAAAAATGCTACCGGAATGAACACGGACGCTAGCACAAACGCAATAGCCACGATCGGAGCTGACACATCCTCCATGGCCTTGTAGGTCGCTTCGCGCGGCGGCAGCCCATTAAAGCGCATGTGGTACTCGACCGCCTCAACCACGACGATAGCGTCGTCAACCACGAGGCCGATAGCCAGCACCATCGCAAACAAAGTTAGCGTGTTAATCGAAAAACCCAGAATTAAAAATGCACCAAATGTGCCGATCAAAGACACCGGCACCGCCAGCATCGGAATCAGCGTGGCGCGCCAAGACTGCAGGAATATGAATACAATGATCATTACCAGCATCAACGCTTCAAAAAACGTCTTGGCCACTTCGACAAGTGATTCGCGCACGAACCGGGTGTTATCCACAACTGTACCGTATTTCATGTCCGCCGGAAATTCTTTTGAAGCCTTCTCGAGAATCGCCGAACACTCGCGGATCGTGTCAAGAGCATTCGCATCGGATGATAGCTGGATCGAAAAGCCCACGGAAGGCATGCCGTTGCTGAAAGTGGCAAAGAGGTAATCCTTGTCCGCCATCTCAGTTCGGGCCACATCCTTGATCCGAATGAGCGAACCGTCGCTCTGGCTACGAACAATAATCTGACCGAATTCCTCCGCATTCTCCATGCGTCCTTTGACCCGAGCCGTGTACTGGAACTCCTGTTTGGCCTCGGAGGGACTCTGCCCGATCGATCCGACCGGCGCCTGCACATTCTGATCCTTCAGTGCCGCTGAGATGTCCGAGGTCGTCACGCCAAGCTGGGCCATCTTGTCAGGCTGCAGCCAGATTCGCATTGCATAGTCGGAACCGAACTCCTGTATCGTTCCAACACCTTTGACGCGTTTCAGTTCTTCGACGATGTAGATACTGCCGTAGTTTTTGAGGAAACCGCGGTCATAAGTACTGTTTGGAGACCACAAGGCAAAGATCATCGCCCTGTCGGGAGTAGCTTTCTTGGTCACGACGCCGGAATTCGTCACTTCGGTCGGCAACTGGGCATTTGCTTGCGTGACGCGATTTTGCGTCTGTACGGAGGCTAGGTCGGCATCTTTGCCGAGTCCAAACTTGACATTTAGAGAATATACACCATTGTCGGCGCTCGTCGAATCCATCGTGTCCATGCCTTCGACGCCATTGACTTGCAGCTCGATGACTTGGCCGATGCTCTGTTCCACAACTTCAGCGTTAGCACCGTTATAGTTCGCCGACACGTTAATCGTCGGAGGCGTAATCTGGGGATACTGCGCGATTGGTAAGTTCAAGCCCGCAATCAGGCCGCCCAAAATAATGAAAACCGAAACAACAATTGCAAATATTGGTCGATCTATAAAAAACTTAGCCATTGATCATCGTCACTTTCACCAGAGTTCCGGGAGGCGTTTTCAGTGCGCCTTCCACGATCACCCGATCACCAGGTTTGAGTCCTTCTTCCACAATCCAGTTTGTTCCGACGCGCGGTCCCATTTTAACCGGCCGCGATTCCGTCTTCTCTCCTTCACCGACAACCGTGACAAAAGTCTTGCCGAGTAGTTCTTGCACCGCTCGCTGCGGAATTACAATCGCATCTTTGCGCACTTCACCGGCGGCCACGACCCTGGCGAACATGCCGGGCAGGAGCATTTTTTGCGGATTATCTACCAACGCCTTCAGCGTCATAGTGCCGGTTCCCGAACCCATCCCGCTGTCCACCTGTTCGATGGCTCCGGACATCGGATAATCCTGTCCGTCACTAAGTCTAAGATTGATTTTCTGACCAGGCTCCATGGCTCCGATGCCCTGCGCTCTGGCAAAAAGCTTTAGGTATTCGTTCTCGCTCATGCTGAACTTGACCCTCACCTTGTCAATGAATGACACCGTGGCCAATGTTGTTGTGCCTGCAGTAGCATAGTTGCCGATGCCGACATCCTTTATGTCTATTCGCCCGTCGATCGGCGATACAACTAGCGTGTCCCGCAGATCCAACCGCGCTTGCTGCGCTTTGGCCCGATTCGCTTCCACTTTTGCCACTGTCTGGCTTTCCAGCGCAAGTGCATTGTCAAGCACTTGCTGGGCAATCGCGCCATTTGCGGCCAATCGTTTGTAGCGGGCCAAATCAAGTCGGGCCTGACTCAATGCGGATTCTGATTCAGCCACCGCTGCATCGTTGGATAAAACTGTGGTCTCATATTGTCGCGCTTCGATCCGAAATAGCGGTTGACCCTGCTTCACTACAGCTCCGCCAGTCACGTATTTTTCCACGATGTTGCCTGTTACCTTGGGCCTGATCTGCGCGGAATCAAATGCCTCGATCTCGCCGACAAATTCATAAGTAACCGGCGTGTCCTTCGCTGCCACCTGCAGGGCTTTGACATCCACCATTCGAGGCCCGCCTGCGGGAGGTTTTCCCCCGAGCAGTCCCATCCGGAAAGCCGCCAACCCCACCAGGGACAGCAGCAAAACTCCTCCAATCAGTTTCAATCTGAAACTTGAGCTTCCCAGCCATTTCATTCCTTGCATTCCAGTTCCTCCTTCGCGTACAACCGCATCAGCCTTGCTTCTCCGGCGCCATGATTCCGTATAATATAATGTCCGTAATGTGCCCGATCATTTCATGAAAAGATGTTCGATGCTGCAGTAAAAAATCATAATCAACAATTTCACTCACAGCGCCTTGCAGCACCTTGCGCAGTACTGGGACAAAAATGGGCCGAAAACAGCCTGCCGCAATGCCTTCTTTTATGACATTATCGATGACATCCCACTGTTCTTCCTGCGACTTCTGAGCTTTTTCCCACAGGCCAGGATACTGCTGGCTCAACTCCATCTTGACCCGGTCACTCACGTCAGAAAACACTTTGGATTTTACCGTCAGCATCCTGACGAGCTTTTCCCGCAAATCCAGATCCGGATCGTTGACGATATCACACCGCTGCACCCGAAGATCAGAAATGACGGCCTCCACAATCGACGAAATAAGAACTTCCTTGGACTCAAAATGTTCATACAACGTGCGTTTACTGATCGCCAAGCGAGCTGCCAGATCGCTCATCGTAAAGCGAACACCATGTTCATCCATTTCCGCCATGGCTGCCGACATGATCCGTGTGCGCATTCAATCAAGCCTCCCTGTCGATACCAAAAAAACTATTTTATTTTTCCCAGTACCGTGTTAATTATCTTATGCTTTTAACGCATTGCTGTCAAGCGTTCTGCGATATTCAAAGCATAAATAAAGGATAAACAAAAAAGAGGCTTTGTCACGATGCAAAGCCTCTTCGGTCCTAATGGTTCAGTCCTTATATTATTAGGTATCCCGTTAGATTATTTCTTTTTCTTCGCGGCAACGTTGACAGCGTCTTTCAACGCTTTGCCAGCAGAGAACACTGGATGTTTGGAAGCGGGGATATTAATTGGTTTCCCTGTTTGAGGATTGCGGCCCTTGCGCTCTTTGCGGGCTCGTACCTGGAATGTTCCAAAGCCAATGAGTTGAACTTTTCCGCCCTTGGCAAGTTCCTTCTGTATGCTTTCCACTACTGCTTCAATTGCAATTCCTGCGGCCTTTTTGGTGCTCTTGGTCTTGGCAGCTACCGAGGCAATGAGTTCCGTTTTGTTCATATGGGTACATACCTCCTTTTTATTTGGGTTTAGGACCTGTTTCCTTATTTCGTCACCTCATAAAATATTCCTCTTTTTTTTTGCAAAAAAACGAAAAAAAAGTTAATTTCGTTCACTT
>DATMYT010000178.1:0-6026 GCA_035560855.1 Negativicutes bacterium
AAAAAACTCCTGTTAACGAAACAACAAGAGGAAGGGGCGCGTAACGTGAACACAAAAAAATTGGCAAAATCGGGATCTCTTGTCATCATTTTTGCATTACTGGTCTCAATGATGGCCGGGTGTGGGTCGTCAACTCCGGCGCAGCCTGCCAAACCGGGAGCAGCCAAGGAAATCAAAATCGGCACGATTTATCCCATGAGTGGAGCCGCAGCTGTTACCGGCGTAGAACTCATGAACGGTATAAAGTTGGCGGCGGAAATTGTCAACGGAGCTTATCCTGATTTGGATTTGCCGCTGGCGAAGGGCAAAGGACTGGCTAATCTTGGCGGAGCCAAAGTTGTCATCGTTTCTGGCGATCACCAGGGTTCCAATGAAAAAGGAATGAGTGAAGCCGAACGGCTGATCACCCAGGAAAAAGTTGTGGCCCTGCTGGGATCCTACCACAGCGCAGTTACCGCAACCGCCAGTCAAGTTGCGGAACGCAACGGGATTCCTTTCCTGAACGATTCATCCACATCACCCTCACTGATTACGCGAAATTTCAAATGGTTTTTCCGCACCACTCCTGACGACGACACCTTTGCCAATAACTTCTTTCAGTTCCTGAACGACCTGAAAGCGAAAAATACCATCAAAGAGCCTAAGCTTGCCGTATTATATGAAAACACACTTTGGGGCTCGGATGTCGGCAAAGCCGAAAATCGATTTGCCAAAGAGCATAAGTATACTGTTGTTTCTGATTTAAGCTATCCGGCCAAAAGCACCAACGTCGCCAGTGAAGTTCAGAAACTCAAGGGTAGCGGCGCTGACATTGTGATGCAGGCCTCCTACGCATCAGACGCCATTCTGTTCATGAAGGCCTACAAAGATATGGATTACAATCCTGACGCCATTTTGGCGATGGATGCCGGTTTCATTGACACGGAATTTCTCAAAGCTCTCGGAAAAGACGGCAACTATATTCTCAGCCGCGAAGTCTGGGCGTTGGATCTGGGAAAAAACAAACCTCTGGTTGAAAAAATCAACGCGATTTACAAGCAAAAATACGGCGTCAATATGACGGGAAATTCGGCCCGTGCGTTCACAGGAATGATGGTTCTCTGCGATGCGCTCAATCGAGCCGGCTCCACTGAACCGGCTGCTATTAAGAAAGCTTTGGAAGCAACGGATATTCCCGGTTCACAACTAGTCATGCCCTGGAAAGGCGTGAAATTCGACCCAACCACGCATCAGAACACGCTTGGTTCCGGAATTATCGTTCAGATCCAAGACGGACAATATGTAACAGTCTGGCCGTGGGAATCCGCCTCAAAACCAATAATTTGGCCGATGCCCAAGTGGAGCGAACGCAAATAAATTTCCCGAATTGAAAATGATTTCACAGATGTTTGTCAGGAAAGCGGGGGTAGCCCCGCTTTCCAATCGATGAGAGGTGATACTTTTTGTCAGAAATTACAGGAGCCATTATTGCCCAGACTTTGACCACCGGGATTTTGTGGGGCCTGATGTACGCATTGATTGCATTGGGATTAACCGTAATATTTGGTGTTATGGACATTTGCAATTTCGCGCATGGCGATTTTTTAATGATGAGCATGTTTATTGCTTATGTTTTCAGTTTGCCGTTATTTGGACTTACAGCCATACAATCATTGCCGCTTAACATTGCAATTATGTTTTTTTTGGGAATCCTGACGTACAAAATATTGATCAAACCGGTTATCAACGCGCCGCCTCTCGCACAAATCTTCTCTACCTTTGGATTGCTGGTTTTTCTGCGAGGCCTGGCCCAATTTATTTTTACCGCGGATTATCATTCCGTGGCGCATATGACGTTCGTGGGGCGCGTAGAGTTATGGGGTTCATTTCTGCCAAAACCGCAGATAGCCGCCGCTCTTGGCGCGATGATCATGTTTGCCGCAGTCTATTTTTTTATCATGAAGACAAAAACCGGCTGGGCGCTTCTGGCCGTGGCTGAAAACAAACAAGCCGCTGCCCTAATGGGAATCAACAGCGATAGAATGTTTGCACTTGCCTGGGGAATTGGCGCGGCTTGCGTAAGTGTGGCCGGCGCATTGCTCGCGAATTTTTATTATGTGTTTCCTGAAGTGGGCGCTATCTTCGGCTTCCTTTCGTTCGTCACGGTGGCGCTTGGCGGATTTGGCAGTATCCAGGGAGCTTTCTGGGCCGGATTGATCATCGGGCTTACCGAGGCACTTGCTGGAACTCTGATTGCGCCTTCTTTTAAATACCTTGTTGTTTTTGCAATCTTTTTACTGGTGGTGCTCATCCGTCCGCGAGGATTGATGGGGCACGCTTCATAAGGGGGATGGGATTTTGTCGCAAAAAAAAGTTTTTACAATCGTAGGAACCCTGTGGTGTCTACTGATGCTTTTCCCGCAATTTATCACCCAGCCCTTCTATCTTCACCTGATGATCCTTATCTTTCTTTATGCGATGATTTCCGGGGCCTGGAACATCCTGGGCGGCTATGCCGGACAAGTTTCCCTCGGGCATGCTGTTTTTTTTGGCATCGGCGCGTATTCCTCCACCCTCGGCGTTTTGAATTTCGGCCTCAGTCCCTGGATCGGAATGCTGATCGGTGGATTTATCGCGGTGTTGATTTCTCTGATTACGGGTTATCCGACATTTCGACTGAAAGGCCACTATTTTGTGATTGCCACGCTTGCCCTGGGTGAAATATTTTTTGTCATCTTCACCAACTGGGAATGGGCCGGCGGCGCCGTAGGCAAGCACTTGCCTTTTCTTGACCCTGGGATGGCGAACTTTCAATTCGGCCCAAAAGCCCCTTACTACTATATTGCTTTAGCCTTCCTGACCGTTCAACTATTGGTCACTTATTTTATGGAGCGCAGTTATCTTGGCTATTATTTTCAGGCAATCCGGGAAGATCAGGACGCGGCCAAAGCGCTCGGCATCGAAATAACCAAGTACAAATTGGTTGCCATGGCCTTGAGTTCTTTTTTTGTAGCCATCGGTGGCAGTTTTTATGCGCAGTATCTTCTTTACATCGATCCTGAAAGCGTGTTTCCAATGATGTTGTCCATACAAATCTGTCTTATCACTATTCTTGGTGGCGTTGGCACCGTGTTGGGGCCTGTGATTGGAGCGGCAATTATGATCCCGCTTTCCGAGTTCAGCCGCGCCTGGCTGGGTGGAAGCGGTTCCGCGCTGGATCTTGTCATTTATGGTCTGTTGATCATGATCATCGCCGTCTACAAACCATCAGGCTTGATGGGCTTGTTGACACGGAAATAGGAGGGACGATCTTGGCTTTTTTGGAAGTTAAAAACCTGACGAAGCGATTTGGCGGATTAATCGCGGTAAACGATGTAAGTTTTTCGGTAGAAGAAAACCAGATCATTGGATTGATCGGTCCGAACGGCGCAGGTAAAAGCACTTTCTTTGCTACAATAGCCGGTTATTATAAACCGGATGAAGGATCTGTGAAGTTCGCCGGGGAAGATATCGGGGGGCTGCTGCCGGAAACTATCGCCTATAAAGGAATCACCCGCACATTTCAAATTGTACGTCCATTTGGCACGTTAAGTGTATTGGAAAATGTAATGGTTGGCGCTTTCCTCCGTACCAAAAACAGAAAAAAAGCCCAGGAAAGAGCCGAAGAAGTTTTAGAATTTACCGGGTTGTCCCAAAAACGCAACCTATCTGGTTCTGCGCTGACAATTGCAGACAAGAAACGGTTGGAACTGGCTCGGGCGCTGGCTACGCAGCCCCGTCTTTTGTTGCTTGACGAGGTAATGGCTGGCCTGACCCCCAAAGAAACCCAAGAGGCTGTCGAATTGATCCGAAAAATTAATAAAAAGGGCGTTACCCTTTTTATTGTGGAACACGTTATGGAAGTAGTAATGCCGATTTCCCATCAAATTTTTGTTCTTGATGGCGGAAAACTTATCTCATCCGGGCCACCGGACATTGTGTCAAAAGATCCGGCCGTTATAAAAGCCTATTTGGGAGAGCGATATTATGCTGAATATCAAGGATCTTGAGCTGGGATACAAGGGAACTCCTGCAATACAGGGATTGTCCCTGCATATTAAATCTCTGGAAGTTGTCGCCGTCGTTGGCGCCAACGGGGCTGGTAAATCAACCATCCTCCGTGGGATTTCCGGGCTGATCAAACCAACGGCAGGGTCAATCGAATTTGAAGGAAAGCCGCTGAATGATGTTCCTGCCCATGAAATTGTAAATCGAGGAATCGCACACGTGCCTGAAGGCCGACTCACTTTTGCCAGAATGTCTGTGGAACAGAATTTAATGCTCGGTGCATTTACCGTGAAAGTCCCCGCGGAATCTGCGGCGCGTCTGGAAGAAATGTATGAAATGTTTCCCCGTTTAAAAGAACGCCGTAGCCAGGCAGCTGGAACGCTGAGCGGCGGAGAGCAGCAAATGCTGGTTATCGCGCGCGGTCTAATGTCCGACCCCAAACTTCTGATGTTGGATGAACCGTCACTTGGAATTGCTCCGAAGGTCGTTATTCAGATTTTTGACATGCTGCGCAATATCAAAGACCAAGGAAAAACCATCCTGCTGGTGGAACAAAATGTCCGGGAAGCTCTGGATCTTGCCGATAGAGCCTATGTGCTCCAAACGGGACGCATTGTGGCGGAAGGTACAGGACAGGAACTGCTCGGCAGCGATCTGGTTCGAAAAGCTTATTTAGGATTATAAGCTTTTAGTTTCTTAAGCGGTTGTTTTTAGCAGATCCAAAACTATGGAATCAATCTGGCAGGATTCGTGGTTGAGGTGGCGAAACTGTTGATATATCAAGTGAGCAGGAGGTAATATTATGACCAGGTTATTTAGGCAGACACTTTCCTCATTTATCGTTGCCATGGTACTTCTGGCGGTATTTTCAACGGGTGCTATGGCGGCACCGGATGCAACTCTCTACCAAAAAAGCGAAGAGCACAAGACCGCTTTGCTGACTGACCTTGAGAGTTTTGTAAACATTGACAGCGGAAGCGGTTATGAAGCGGGGCTGCAAAAATTTCAGGGCCTGCTGATTGATCGTTTGAAGGAGCTTGGGGCAGAAGTTGAATATACCCCGGTCAACAAGCCGCAGGCCGGATATAACATTAAGGCCACCTTCCGCGGTACAGGCAAAGGTACGGCACTGATTCTGGCCCATGCCGATACGGTCTTTACCGCCGGGACTGCAGAAAAACGGCCTTTCAGCACCGACGGCGCCAAAGCTTACGGGCCCGGCGTTTCAGATGAAAAAGGCGGTCTCACGCTGGCATTGCATGCTTTGGCCATATTGAAGGAAACCGGCTTTCAAGACTATGACCGCATTACTTTTTTAATCAATCCTGATGAAGAAAAAAGTTCGCTGGAATCCCGCGACCTCATCATGCAGACAGCAAAAGATCATAAATACACGCTATGTGTAGAACCGGGCATCCCCGGCGACGCTGTAATGAACTGGCGCAAAGGCATTGGGCGTCTAACCATGACGGTGACTGGCCGTAATGCACACGCCGGAATTGAGCCTGAAAAAGGCCGCAACGCTACGGTGGAACTTGCCAATCAGATTTTGCAACTTTCCAGCTTGGGCAATCCGGCCAAAATGACAACTGTCAACTGGACGCTACTGGACAAAACCAAGACGCCAGTCAACGTAATCCCCGATTCGGCTTGGGCGCAAGCTGACGTGCGCGTACTGTATCCGGAGGAGTTTGACCGAGTCCTGAAGGATGCGAAGAAAATAGCAGAAAAACATCTTATCCCCGATACGAAAGTGGAGTTTGATTTTTTCAAAGGACGGCCGCCCTTCGCAAAAAATGATAAAACAGAGAAACTGGTGGCGCGTCTGCAAAACATCTACAATACAGAACTTGGACTGAAACTGGGGATCGAAGGTTCGGGCGGCGGTTCTGACGCCAACTATGCGGCGATTGTCGGTGCGATTGCGGTGGATGGTCTGGGCATCGTCGGCGGCAACGACCACACGCCGGATGAATTCATCGAACTGGGCAGCGTTACGC
>DATMYT010000179.1:0-3956 GCA_035560855.1 Negativicutes bacterium
GAATTGAAGAGCGCAGGGATGGAAGTCGTCCTTGATGATCGCGATGAGCGTTCCGGCGTCAAGTTTAAGGATGCCGATCTAATTGGCTACCCATTGCGGATTACTGTCGGTCCGAAGGCGTTGAAGGAAAACTCGGTAGAGGTTAAGGTACGTCGAACCAAAGAAAGCTGCCTTTTCCCATTGGGCGATCATATCTCAAGCATCTGTAAATTATTTGAGACCCTTTGACGCAGGCGTTGACGTTATCTTTGAAATTTGGGGTGTCTGAATTTTGACCTATTGTATTGCACCAACTGATAAGAATATCCTGGGAAAACTTACACAGCAGCTGCCCCTGTCGGCAGCTGCTCAGTTCTTGCTGCGGCAGAGTCGAGTAGATAAGATTTCAATGGATACTCAAACCGGAAAATGTTGTTTGGTTCTTTTTGTGCCGGAAGAATTGGCGGGAGATGATCTGACGCGGGTAACCGTTTTCTTGCGCGAGGCAATTTGCCTTCCAAAGCTGGAGATCGAGCAAAGGATCATCAATGACGTTGCTTCGATTTGTGAACAAAAAGAGCAGCTTATTCGAGAATTTTCCCAGGTCACTCCACTCGTGCGACGCGCATTGGCTGCTGCGGAGTGGCAATGTAAAGGCTCAAAGATTGTCATAACACTGCGTCGCCTGTTAGAAAACAATATGCTTCAACGGGAAGAGTTTGAAACGAAATTTGTTGCTTTTATAAAAGAACGATTCGGTGTAACTGTTGAAGTAGAGGTGCTGGTGGATGAAGATCCCGCTTGCTATGACGAATTGGACTGCATGTTGCAGTCGTTGCCCCAAGACACGGGAGCCTCTTCGTCGAGTGACGGAACCAAGACCGGAAACTCTGACAAGGTTATTCTAGGCTCGCTTGTCAAGGGGAAGTTGATGGAGATAAAGGAGATTATTGAAGAGCAACGCGGCGTTGCGATTCAAGGTGTTGTTCAGGGTTTTGAGTTGAAAGAACTTAAAAGCGGCCGTTGCCTATTATCTTTTGATGTGTCCGACGGTACAAGCGGTATCAACTGTAAGGCTTATTTCGAAAATTTGGCTGATGGCAAACAAAAAACTGCAGCCCTGAAAGATGGCGCTACGGTCAAAGTCAAAGGTGCAGTAATGTTTGACAAGTATGTCAGGGAACTGGTGGTTCAGACCGACCATATTACCAAGACCGTCACTGCATTGCTTACGGACGAGCGCCCTCGAAAGCGCGTAGAGTTGCATGCGCATACGCAAATGAGCTCAATGGATTCAGTCGTATCCATTGAAGCGTTGATTCGTACAGCTGAACAATATGGACATTCCGCCGTGGCTATCACAGATCACGGGGTAGTGCAGGCATTTCCGGCTGCTCAGGGATTGGCGCGAAAGAGTAAGGTCAAAGTAATTTATGGTATGGAAGGATACCTTTTTGATGAGGATATCAGCCATAGTAACCATATCATTATCCTGGCCCGCAATACTTTGGGGCTACGCAACCTCTACCAGTTGGTGTCTTTGGCGCATATCAAGTATTTTCACCGGACTCCCCGTATTCCACGGTCTGCGTTGATGGAATTCAGAGAAGGGCTGATTTTGGGGTCGGCCTGTGAAGCGGGTGAACTATACAGAGCTATGCTACATGGCGCTTCGATGGATGAATTGCTTCGCATCGCGTCTTTTTATGATTATCTGGAGATCCAGCCATGCGGTAACAATCAGTTTTTGGTTCGGAATGGGCAAGTATCCGGTTTAGAGGAATTGCAGGATCTCAATCGTAAAGTGTGTGAGATTGCAAAGTTGGCTGGGAAGCCGGTTGCAGCAACTTGCGACGTTCACTTTCTACGTCCCGAAGACGCAGTTTTTCGCAGCATTTTGATGAGTGGGCAAAAATATGATGACGCCGATTTGCAGGCGCCATTGTTCTTCAGAACTACGGAGGAAATGCTGGCTGAGTTTTCGTATCTGGGAGAGGAAATGGCGGAAGAAGTAGTGGTTACGACACCGCAACAAATCGCTGACAGCATTGAAAAACTTCAACCAATTCCGGATGGACTTTATTCGCCAGACATACCAGGGGCGGATGACGATATACGCAACATGTCGTTTGCGCGGGCAGGGGAATTGTATGGCAGTCCATTGCCGGAGGTGGTGGCAAACCGCCTGAAAATGGAGTTGGACTCCATTATTAATAACGGATTTGGCGTCTTATATCTAATTGCGCACAAATTGGTGAAGAAGTCGACGGATGATGGATATTTGGTAGGTTCGAGAGGATCTGTCGGATCTTCATTTGTTGCAACCATGACCGGTATCACTGAAGTAAATCCATTGCCTCCTCACTGGCGATGCCCGAATTGTAAATACAACGAATTTGCAGACGACGGCGCATACGGCGGCGGATTCGATTTGCCGGACAAGGCTTGTCCCAATTGCGGACATAATCTGGCAAAGGATGGTCATAATATTCCTTTTGCAGTTTTCTTAGGCTTTGAAGGGGATAAGGTACCGGATATTGATTTGAATTTTTCCGGAGATTATCAGGCAGTGGCCCATAAATATACGGAAGAATTATTTGGACGGGATAACGTATTTCGAGCCGGCACGATCAGTACTATCGCAGAACGAACTGCTTACGGATATGTACAGAATTATTTGGAAGAGCGCAAACTTCCCGGCACGAATGCCAACATCAATCGCCTAGTGCGTGGGTGCGCTGGCGTGAAGAAAACAACAGGACAGCATCCCGGCGGGATCATGGTTGTGCCGCGACATATGGATGTTCATCATTTCACACCAATTCAGCATCCGGCGGATGACCGGACTTCGGGGACAGTGACAACTCATTTTGATTATCACTCCATTAGCGATCGCTTGGTTAAGCTGGATATTCTCGGGCATGACGATCCAACCGTTATTCGAATGCTGGAGCGACTTACCGGATTAGATGCAAAAGAAGTATCCTTTGATGATCCGAAGACAATGAGTCTGTTTTATTCGACGGAAGCGTTGGGATTAACGACTGCTCAGTTGAAAAGTTCGGTCGGAACCTTGGGCATTCCAGAGTTTGGTACCCGCTTTGTGCGGCAGATGCTGGAAGAAACACGGCCTGCCCGATTTAGTGAATTGGTTCGGATTAGCGGCTTTTCTCATGGCACGGACGTGTGGGTCAATAATGCACAGGATTTGATTCGGGATAAAATAGCAACATTGTCGGAAGCAATTTCAGCCCGTGATGATATTATGGTTACTTTGATTCAAAAAGGTGTAGCCCCTAAAACTTCATTTGAAATTATGGAGAGCGTTCGCAAGGGCAAGGGCGTAAAACCAAACCAAATACAGGCTATGAAGGAAAAAAATGTACCGGAATGGTTCATTCAGTCTTGCCAGAAGATTAAATACATGTTTCCGAGGGCTCATGCGGTGGCCTATGTTATGATGGCGTTTCGGATTGCCTGGTTCAAAGTACATCAACCTTTGGCTTTTTATGCTGCTTACTTTACGATTCGCGCCGAAGAGTTTGATTCGGTGGCTGCTGCTGCAGGTGAAACCGCGCTAAAGTCAGCGATTAGTGAACTGGACGGAAAAGGAAACGGGGCTAGCCACAAAGAAAAAGCAATGCTGGCGGTTCTGGAAACAGCACGTGAAATGATATTGCGAGGGTTTTCATTTTTGCCGGTTGATTTGTACAGGTCCGATGCATCCGAGTTCCTTGTCAGTGGTGAATCATTGCTTCCGCCATTAGCGGCTTTGCCGGGATTGGGCGTTTCTGTGGCGGAAAGCATTGTGAATGCAAGGGCGGAAAGAGTTTTTTCATCACAGGAGGATTTGCGCACACGGGGACGCGTATCAAAAAGTCTTGTGGAGCTATTGGCCCAACAGGGATGTCTGCGCGATCTGCCGGAGTCTGATCAGTTGCGCCTGTTTGGATAATGAAAATCCAACGTGTTTGGCC
>DATMYT010000180.1:0-2704 GCA_035560855.1 Negativicutes bacterium
GTGTGAAATTTACGAAAAGAACCCGGCATTATTTGCCGGGTTCTTACTATTTTTCCGCAATATCACGGCAATAGATAGAAAATCTGCACAATATCGCCTGCTTGCAAGCAATCAAAGCCAAAAACGATACTGCCTTCTTCAATCAGATACGAAGGCCTGTATTGAAGTTTTCCCTTCACAAAAACCTGAAATAAGCTTTCAACAGGATACTCCGCCTTGATGGAAGTCATTCGGTCCGTCGCAATAAAAGACTGTTCAACGATACGCATAGTGTCATCCCTCCCGCTATGATAATTCTTCGTTTCCTGCTCCAAGTCCTTTTTCGCATAACATCGGCAGTTGTTTTTTTTACAGTCCCAAAGCCGCAGAAACAATTATTTGCAAATCCTCCACTTTTAGCTGCCGCGGACTATTGGGTAATTGTCGATAAGTTGTCGCATCCTGCACAATCCCCGCCAATGCATTCGCCGGAATATTAACATCAGCCAACGTTGCCGGAATACCAATATCTTGTTTTAGTTCCCTGACGGCCTCCACCGAAAGCTGAGCAGCGTCTCGCAGCTTTACCCCTTCAACAGATTTTCCCAATGCGGCAGCGATATCGCGGAACTTAGGATAATTAGCCATCAAACAATATTCCATCACAAACGGCAATAAAATGCCGTTTGCGACACCGTGCGCCACACCAAATTGTGCGCCGACTGGGTGGGCAATGCCATGAACAGCCCCCAACCCCGCATTCGTAAACGCCCCGCCTGCAATCAAACTAGCAATCGCCATATTACCCCGGGCTTCCAAATTTTCGCCGTTGGCACAGGCAAGTCGAAGATTTTCGCCGATCATTTTAATCGCCGACAGGGCAAGACTATCTGTTATCGGATTTGCTTTCATGGCAATAAAAGTTTCAATCGCGTGAGTCAAAGCATCGATGCCCGTGGCCGCGGTAACAGAAGGTGGCATCGTGACATGCAATACGGGGTCAAGAATCGCAAAAGCAGGCATCTGAAAGTCGTGAGAGACGCCTATCTTTTTGCGGGAATCTTTGTCCGTCGTCACGGCGGCTGCAGTCACTTCACTGCCGGTGCCGGCTGTCGTCGGAATGCAGATCAGCGGAACGCCTCGCTTCGTATAGGTTTTATGAGCCTGCATGTAATCCAGAATCGAGCCCCCATTGGCGCTAATCATAGACACGGATTTAGCCGCATCCATAGGGCTACCGCCACCGAAAGCTATAACTGCATCCGCAGCAAAAGCCGTCAGTTCCGCCGCCCCTTTTGTGACCGTTTCTACACTTGGGTCAGCTTCCACCTCAGAAAAAACGTGGGTAGTGATGCCGATGGCATCCATTTCGGCAATCATTTCGTGCAAATATGACGATTTTCGAGTGGAAGTAGTCCCTGTCACCACAAAAACCCGCGCGAATCCTTGTTCTTTGCACAACTGTGGCACTTTTTTTATAGAGCCTGCGCCAAAAATCACCCGTGTCGGCATTCGAAAAAGAAATTCATTCATGCGATCAGCTCCTCGTACTTATCGTTACAGTTTTTCTTCAAGGATTCTGCACGGAATGTTTTTCAAGCCCATACAGTTCTTCAATTCGGTCGCTCATAAGCGCATGGGCATCCGCCAACGCTTGATTGTAGATATAGGGGCCGATACTGTCAAGAATAAACTCTAAAATGATCGTTGCCTGAAAATCACTAAGTGTCTCATCCCTATCTTGCTGAAAGAACGCTTTGAGTCTGCAAATTGCATCCTGCTTCCGTTCGTTGCCAAGTTCAATTTTTTTCACGCTATCACTCCATACTTCATCGCATTCACCGCAATCCCATTTACCTCTATTATCGATGCAACAGCCAGCTAAAGATTGTCAAAGCTTATCGCCATTTTGCTCCGCATATACATTTTACTCGCAAAATACCCTGTCTGTAAATTTTTTCGTATTTATCTTTGACCTTTTTCTTAGCGCAAAACTTTTGATAAAATCAAAGAATCCTGGCGACTATTTACTATTTTTGTACTACAAGCGCTTTTGTTCCCATTACAGTGGCAGTTCCTATTTTTGCTATACGGGTATGTCTCAGCCACTGCTCGTCATTTTGTGCGGGATAATCCTGCCGAAAATGATGTCCGCGGGACTCCGTACGCAGCAATGCGCTTTTCGCCACCAACGCCGCTACTTCGCACATTGTTTCCAATTGCAGCAAATCTAGTAGCGGCTGATTATAGACTTTTATAGCCGGAACCGTCGCGTTCTGAAGATCCTCTTGGATTTCCCGAATCACATTCGCCAATTGCTCAAGCCCCGCCTGATCGCGCCTGACGCCTGCATGCTGTTGCATTGCCGCCCGCAGGCGATCCCGCATGGATTTGACTGTGCTTTTTTGCTTGTCGGCGGCACTATGCCCTGCAAGTCGCAGGCCAACACGCGTTACTTCTTCTTCGACTGAGGCAGCATCCACCTCTGCCAGCGAGTTGGCTGAAGCCCACTGGTTCGCGTAACGACCGGCCCGCGTTCCAAAAACTTGCGTTGCTGCTATGCCGCTTCCTGCCAGACGATTAGCGCCGTCAAAATTCCCCGCACACTCCGGCGTCGCAAACAGCCCGTCGATGGTAGTCCGGCATTCCTCGTTAATGTGAATACCCCCCAACAGATAATGTGCGCCAGGTGTGACCTCAATTCTCGCTGTCGCCGGATCTACAC
>DATMYT010000181.1:0-11101 GCA_035560855.1 Negativicutes bacterium
GTTTGTTCCTGCCGAACCGGGTAAGGTAAAAATATATGTTTGCGGTGTTACCCCTTATAATCATCCGCATATCGGCAATGCTCGCCCGTTTATCATCTGGGATGTTATTCACCGTTACTTTGAGCGTCAGGGGATGACAGTCACTCACATCCAGAACTTCACGGACGTGGATGACAAGATTATAAACGCTGCGGCAAAAGAAGGCATTGCATGGAATGAGTTGGCAGACCGCTATATTAAGTCCTATTTTGAAGTTATGGACAACTTGAATATTCGTAGGGTGGATTTGTATCCGCGCGTGTCAGGACATATGCGGGAAATAATCGATATGGTCAGTAAACTGGTCGATAATGGGCATGCCTATGTGATGGATGGCGATGTATATTTCAGTGTGCAGGATTTTGAAACTTACGGACACTTGAGTGGGCGCAGCATTGATGACATGAAAGCTGGCGCACGGGTGGATGTGGATGATCGCAAGCTGCATCCGATGGACTTTGCCCTCTGGAAAAGCGCCAAGCCGGGTGAACCCTCATGGGAAAGCCCTTGGGGTCCTGGCCGTCCAGGCTGGCACATCGAGTGTAGTGCCATGTCATATAAATATCTGGGGTTCGGTTTTGATTTTCACGGCGGCGGCAGTGATCTGATTTTCCCTCACCATGAAAATGAAGTAGCCCAGTCGGAGGCTTTTACTGGTTGCGCTCCCTTCGTACACTATTGGGTACATAACGGATTTGTTACGGTGAATTCGGAAAAGATGAGCAAGTCTTTGGGCAACTTCTTTCTGGTTAAAGATATCTTGGCGCATTTTCGGCCAGTTGTGTTGCGATTCTTTATTTTATCCACGCATTACCGAAGTCCGCTCGATTTCAGCGATGAAAGGCTCACAGAAGCGGAAAAAGCTTGGTCGCGTCTTACTTCCGCAGCTCAGGGAGCGAGGCAATTGTTGCTGCAAACATCACCAGGACAGGCAAATGGACCATCCACTGAACTGGCTGAGGCTGTGGCTACAGCCCGGGCTGAATATGAGGCGGCAATGGCTGATGATTTCAACACCGCTTTAGCAATCAGTAGCCAGTTTGCTTTGGCCAAGACGCTAAATAGCGTATGTCAGGCTGCGGCTCGCGGCGAAATAGCTCCTGATATAGAAGGAATTGGGGCGGCGGTGGCGGCAATGGTCGATATGTTGGAAGCGTTGGGACTGTCGATTGAAGAAACCCCGGCAAATGCGGGACAAGACGAAGCAATGGTCGAAGCGCTGATGGAAATTTTGATTGAGTTGCGACGGTCTGCACGAGAACGGAAGGACTGGGCGACTGCCGACACCATTAGAAAAAGCTTGCAAGAAGCTGGGATCGTGGTTGAGGATTCACCGCAAGGCGCTCGGTGGAAACGCGCTTGAAATTTGTAGATTTTCAGTCTAAATTGACCCGGGATTTGCTAGAAAGTCGGCGGCGGCTTGCTGAAGGACCTGCATATGAAGATCCAGGGCAGTTGCCGGCTTTGATTTTGGCTTATATTGGTGATGCCGTATTTTCTTTGCATGTGAGAACGACAATGCTTTCAGTGGAGCCGAACAAAGTGCACCTGTTGCATACGCTGCTGGCGCGAATGGCGTCGGCCTCAATGCAGGCGCGTGCATTGCATGAGATGGAAAACAAGGGATTAAGTGATCTGGAACAGGCCGTGGTCCGGCGCGGACGCAATGCTAAAGGCCGGGTTCCTCGTAATGCTTCCGTTGCAGAATATCGTTCCAGCACTGCGTTGGAGGCGTTGTTAGGCTATTTATATTTAAGTGGGAAACAGGAACGGCTGCAGCAGATTCTCGGGGAGATTGTTGATTTCATGTGTAGTCTCATGGCAGCAGAACTAGGAGGGGATTCATAGACATGAATGTCAAATTGATTTCTTTTACTCCGGATGCGGAACGCAAAGTGGCGATGGCAGCCCGGCTTTGTTACTCGCCTATAGGCGCGGCTGAATTAGAGGAGAAACTGTCCGATACACAGGTGAAAAAGCTGGTTGAAAAAATTCTGTCGATGGGGCATTTTTCGACGTTGGAACATGCGAGCTTTACTTTTGCGATTGAAGGTGTTTCCCGTGTGTTGACTCATCAGTTGGTTCGTCACAGGATTGCTTCTTATTCGCAGCAGTCTCAACGGTATGTAAAAGAACATAATTTTGAGTATATCTTGCCGCCATCGGTGGCGGCCAATGCGATTGCCAAGAACCGTTTTGAAGGCCTCATGGAAGAGATTCGGAAGGTATATGGTGAATTAATCGCGTTGGGGGTTCACCAAGAGGATGCTCGTTATTGTCTGGCGAATGCCACGGAAACCAAAATACTGGTAACAATGAATGTTCGGGCACTGTTCAACTTTTTTGAACTGCGCTGTTGTACCCGGGCACAGTGGGAAATACGAAAAATGGCTGAACTGATGCTGGCAGAAGTACGAGGGGTAGCACCCATTCTGTTTGCAAAGGCCGGGCCAACCTGTATCAGCGGAGGATATTGTAGAGAGGGGGATTTAAGTTGCGGACGACTCGAAGTAATCAAGGGACAAGCGACAATAAAGACCGAACAATGAGCAAGCGACCAGCGACAGCGCGACCGGCGACAACTCGCCCAGCGGCAGCTCGCCCGGCGACAACCCGTCCGGCAGAGACACGACCGGCTACTGGTACGGAGCGGCGCGGATCGACGGGGAATCCCAGAAATGGACAGACTCGTACTGGAGTGGGCCGGCCGGCAGAAGGCGCTCGTTCCATTGGACAGGAACGTTCTTTTTCTGGGAAACAAGAGAGAACAGCCTCCGGCAAGCCGACACGCAGCAGGACTGGATCTTCGCGGCCGATTGCAGGAAAAGCGCCAGCGCCAGCAACGCGGCCCCCTTATCAAAGCAACGCTAAACCTAAGCGACCTGTTGAGGGACCAAAAGAAATGGACTTTCTGTCCGGGCGAAATCCGGTAATGGAGGCGCTGCGGAGCGGACGACCTATCAGCAAGCTTTTTATTTCCACAGGAGATCATCAGGGGTCCATTCGGGAAATTATTGCTTTGGCGAAAGAAAAAGGGATCCCGGTTCAAACGGCAGAAGCCGTAAAGATGGAAGCAATGAGTCTTGGAGTGAGTAATCAGGGTGTGGTGGCGATGGTTTCTCCGGTTGCCTATTCTTCCGTGGATGATATGGTTGCCTTCGCGGAATCTCGTAATGAGAAACCTTGCCTTGTTTTGTTGGATCAGCTGAAAGACCCGCAGAATCTCGGCGCTGTGCTTAGAACTGTGGACGCGGCCGGTGCACATGGAGTGCTGATTCCACAACGTCGTAGTTGCCAGTTGTCAGCGGCAGTAGCCAAAGCTTCCGCCGGTGCTATTGAATATGTGAAGGTTGCGCAGATAGGAAATGTGGCTCAAACCTTGGATGACTTGAAAAAACAAGGATTCTGGGTCGTGGGCGCTGATCCGGAAAAAGGTATATCTTATCATGATGTCGACCTGACAGGATCGGTAGTAATCGTGATTGGGGACGAAGGCGAGGGAATGGCTCGCCTAACTCGGGAGCGTTGTGATTCTCTGGTTCAGATTCCAATGCGGGGCAAAGTACAGTCGCTCAACGCTTCGGTTGCCAGTGCGATCATTCTTTATGAAATGATTCGACAGCGCAGCGTGGCCGGGTTGTTGAAGTAACAGGAACGGTACGCCTTGACGAACCGGCCGCATCAATATATAATGATTCTCGGAAGCAACGGTTTCCGCTATTGCAATGGGCCATGTTTGCAGCATCTCATGATGGAGGCGATTCAATGCGGTACTGTAATTTTGAGGCCCTGACTGACGAAGAAGTTGTTTTGGAAGCCAAGGACAACGATAATGAAGATGCATTGGTTTATTTGATCAATAAGTATCGCAATTTCGTTAGAGCAAAGGCGCGGTCTTATTTTCTGATTGGCGCGGAACGCGAGGATATTATCCAAGAAGGTATGATCGGCCTTTACAAGGCAATCCGGGACTTTCGGAACGATAAACTTTCTTCTTTCAGGGCATTTGCCGAGCTATGTGTAACCCGTCAAATTATCACGGCGATAAAAACTGCTACAAGGCAAAAGCATATCCCATTGAATTCCTATGTGTCTTTAAATAAACCAATTTATGACGAAGACTCAGACCGCACGCTTCTAGATGTTCTCTCCGGGTCGAAAATATCGGATCCTGAGGAACTGGTCATCAGTCGTGAAGAGTTTATCGACATTGAGGAAAAGATGGGAGAAATTCTCAGTGATCTTGAATGGAAAGTGCTGATGTCCTATCTTGATGGAAAGTCTTATCAGGAGATTGCGGTAGAATTGACCCGTCACGTGAAATCCATCGACAATGCGTTGCAACGAGTGAAGCGAAAACTGGAACGGTATCTGGACAATCGGGCTGATGATTTGGATATTCGAGGCGTTTACAAAAGCCTAGCCGGTTTGAACAAAGAACTCCAAAATGAATTGCAGACGTATGATGATCTGAATGATTAGAAAATAAGCATGTTTTTCATTAGAGCGATATCCCTGTAGGGTGTCGCTCTTTTTTCCTTTTTTGCAGAAAAGGGATTTGGGTATAGACGGCGAAAAATATAAAAGAGTTCTTCTAAAACAAAAATTGACGAGGGGGCCGCTGGCGATGATCATTCAAAGAATCGTCGAGACCGTCCACGAAGGGCAGAAATCGGCAGAACGACTGGTACTGTTGGTCGGGCGTCCTGGGAGCGGCAAGAGCAAACTGCTGCGGGAGCTTTCAACAATCCGTGGATGGCAGTATTTGAACTGCCGAGCTTTTTTGACGGAAGAATTGCTGGAGATGGTTCCGAAAGTGCGCGCTCAAGAGGCTTCAAATCTTATTAACAAAACCGTGGAGGCGCTTAAAGCGGAAGTTATTGTTCTGGATGACATGCAGGTGTTGTTTGCGCCTGTGTTGCAAGTTGATCCGCTGCAGTTATTGAAACAATTGGGACGAAAATATACGATTGTGGCGGCCTGGCCCGGCGAGTTTGAGGGGAACAGTCTGAAGTTTGAGGCGGCAGGACAGCCCGAACCGCGGAAATATGATGCAAAAGGATTGACAATCATTCAGATCGAATAGCGTCAGGATGGGTTGTGGGCTCGGATTTGAGAAACTTAAGGAGGAAGCAGTTATGCCGGAGATTCATACGATTGGTGTGTTGACAGGCGGCGGCGACTGTCCGGGTCTGAATGCCGTTATACGGGGAGTAGTGCGAACTGCGCTTGGTAAGGGGATGACTGTTAAAGGGATCCAAAATGGGTTTCAGGGTCTTGTTGAAGATATGGTTGTCACACTACACGACAAGGATGTTGCGGGTATCCTGCCGCGGGGGGGCACTATATTAGGGACAACTAACAGAGATAATCCCTTCCATTATAAAGTTGAGGAAAACGGCAAGTACGTGTTTCGCAACATGTCGGATCGTATTCTGGACAACTTAAAAAATAATGGCATTCAAGCGTTGGTTCTTATTGGTGGAGACGGGACTCATGCCGTTGCTTTGGAATTGGAAAAATTGGGCGTTAAAATTGTCGGCGTACCTAAGACGATCGACAATGATATTCCCTGCACAGAAAGAACTTTTGGTTTCGATTCAGCTGTGGGCGTTGCCAGCTGGGCTTTGGATCGACTTCACACGACGGCGGAGTCCCATCACCGGGTGATGATTTTGGAAGTAATGGGACGATATGCGGGCTGGATTTCCCTGCACGCCGGACTGGCAGGCGGGGCCGATGTTATTCTGATTCCTGAGATTCCTTACAATATTGATGTGATTATTCGCAAAGTTCGGGATCGCGTGGAACATGGAAAACGTTTCAGCATCATCGTCGTAGCAGAAGGCGCTGTACCGATCGGCGGGGGAATGACGGTAAAACGCACCGTCGAGGATAGTCCGGAAAAAATCCGTTTGGGTGGAGTGGGCGAAAAACTGTCGACTGAAATTGAGGATAGAACCGAGATTGAATCTCGGTGCACTGTACTTGGGCATTTGCAGCGGGGTGGAACGCCTACCGCTTATGATCGTGTTTTGGCGACCCGATATGGTGTGGCGGCTGTGGAATGCATCTGCCGAGGAGAGTTCGGGCGTATGGTCGCTCTTCAAAAAAATGAAATCACTTCTGTTCCCTTTGTGGATGTAGTGGGGAAACCTCACAATGTGCCGCCGGATGACCAACTGGTAGCGGCGGGACGCGTTATGGGAATCAGCTTTGGCGATGAGTGACCTATTACTGATCCGGAATGATGTCTGAGTCAATAATAAGGAGGGAAATATATATGGCTATTGTTATTGGGGAAAAAGCTCCTGATTTCTGTATTGAAACGACTAAAAATATTGAGACGCTTGATCATAAAGCAAAGCTATCGGATTATCTGGGGAAATGGCTGATTTTGTTTTTTTATCCGCTAGATTTTACGTTTGTTTGTCCTACGGAAATTCGTGGTTTCAATTCGCGGCTAACGGAGTTTGAGTCTTTAGATGCTGCCGTACTGGGAGTCAGCACAGATAGTGTGTTCTGTCATCGTGCCTGGATCAAAACTTCGGTTGCCGAAGGTGGGTTGGGTGGATTGTCATATCCTTTGGGGTCGGATATTACCAAGCAAGTTTCGCGCGATTATGGTGTTCTAATTGAAGACAAGGGAGTGGCCCTAAGGGGGTTGTTCATCATTGATCCGGAAGGGATTATCCGTTATCAAGTGGTATGTGATCTGAATGTAGGCCGGAGTATTGATGAGACGCTGCGGGTTCTGCAAGCGCTGCAATCCGGCGGGATGTGTCCGATGGAATGGCATCCTGGAGACAAGACTCTATAATCAGTTTTGCTTCTATATTGTGGTTGTAGCTGGCTGTCTCCTGCGATGAACAGGTGGCAGCCGGTTGTTTTGCGGTTGAACTGAAATAATAATGAATAGAATCGGGAGGCGCTCTATGTTTCAATCTTTTGCGGAAATTATTACTGCGGCGCAAAGGCAAGAAAGAGTAAAGATTGCGGTGGCTGCAGCGGCGGATGCCGATGTTCTTACGGCAATACAAAAAGCCCAACAAGCGGGGATTGCAGATGCCGTTTTGGTTGGAGATACTGCTGCTATTGGAGAAATCTGTCGTCAGCATAATATTGATGCTGGAATGTTTGAGATGGAGCATGTGCCGGATGTGCGCATGGCTGCAAAACGTGCGGCCGAATTGGTTCGTCAGGGAACTGCACAGGTAATGATGAAAGGCATGGTCGGGACGGCTGATTTTATGCGAGCGGTGCTGAGCAAGGCGGAAGGGCTTGGCACTGGTGGTTTGCTTTCCCATGTAGTCGTATTTGAAGCAACAAGCTTTGACCGAATGATGATTTTGACCGATCCGGCTATCAATATAGCACCGGATTTACCGCAAAAAGTTCAGATTATCGAGAACGCATTACAAGTGACAAGTGCGCTTGGGAACAATGAACCCAAGGTGGCGATGCTTGCAGCAGTGGAAACCGTGACAGCTTCCATGAAAGCTACGGAGGAAGCGGCGTTGATCGCAAAAATGGCGGAACGGGGACAAATTAAAGGCTGCCGCATCGACGGACCTTTGGCTCTGGACAATGCTGTATCTGCTGCTGCTGCGACACACAAGGGCATTGGCGGCGAGGTGGCGGGAAAGGCGGACTTGCTGGTAGTGCCGGATATTGAAGCAGGCAACATATTTTATAAAGCCTTGGTTTATTTCGCACGCACGCCTCTGGCTGGGATCGTGATCGGGGCTGCAGCGCCGGTGGTTCTTACTTCGCGCGCAGACAGCCCGGAAACCAAGTTGAACTCGATTGCGCTGGCAGTAATGGTGTCAAGAGCTAAACGATGACGATAAAAGTTCCGCGCTTTTCATTTTGTCCCAAGTGCGGGAAGGCACTGACGCTAAAACTGGTCAAAGAGCATGAACGACTTGTTTGCGGGCATTGCAATTATGTTATGTATGAAAACCCCGTTGTGGGGGTCGCTATTATTCTGCAAACGGAAGATCGCAAAATTTTGTTGGGAAAACGCGCAAAGCATTCTACTTATCCGGGGCTGTGGTGCATACCTTGCGGATATGTGGAATATAATGAAGAGGTTAGGGAGGCCGCCATCCGGGAGTGCCGGGAGGAAACCGGTCTCGATGTAAAACTGGGATCAGTTTTTACCGTTTTATCAAATTTTCATAATCCTGAAACTCATACTGTGGGCATTTGGTTTTGTGCTGAAATTGTTGGGGGCTTTTTACTGCCCGGTGATGACATCGATGAGGTAGGATGGTATTCGCTTGAGCAAACGCCGCCCATGGCTTTTCCTTCCGATAATACTGTATTGGAAATGCTGAAGAATTCTTGCCGAAGGCAAGCGTCTGGTGTATAATTGCGACTGTTGTTGACCAAACATACAGAAGGAGAAGAATAATCTTGAATGACTTGATTGTGGCTGCGATTGTTGGTGTAGTGGAAGGTCTGACAGAGTTTTTGCCTGTGTCATCCACTGGACACATGATTCTGGTTGAGGATTTTTTGGGGTTCCATGGCGAGTCAGCTTCGGTTTTTGCCGTGTTTATACAGTTGGGAGCAATTCTGTCTGTTGCGTTTCTTTATCGGGAAAAGTATATGAACCTAATAAAGCCTTCAACTTGGTTCCGCAAACCGGAAGGATTGTCGGTCTGGCATATTGCGGCGGGAATTGTGCCTGTTGGACTTGTTGGTTTCATGGCACATGGGTTAATTAAAAGACACTTGTTTTCTTCCTTTACTGTTATCATTGGGCTGATTCTTGGTGCGTTTCTTATGTTGGCGGCTGAAAAATCCGGCCGTCGTCCAGATACGACAGATGTGGAACAAATGAGTTTGAAGCAGGCATTTTTTGTGGGTCTGTTTCAAATATTATCCCTCTGGCCGGGATTTTCCCGGTCTGGTTCTACGATTTCCGGCGGTCTGTTTTTTGGGTTGGACCGTAAAACGGCTGCTGATTTTTCGTTTATCATCGCACTGCCGTTGATGACTATGGCATGTATTTATGATTTGGCTAAAAGTTGGGCGCGTTTATCAGTAGCCGATTTTCAGATGATTGCAGTCGGATTTGTAGTCTCGTTCATCGTGGCCTATTATTCAGTAATCTGGTTTTTGCGATTTTTGAACAAGTCGACACTGGCTTCATTTGCGTATTATCGATTAGTATTGGCGGGATTTTCATATTACTACTTTTTCGGGCATTGACATAACGAAAAGCCTGCTGTATAATTCTCTTTGTCACTGAAACAGTATCATGTGTTTGCTGGCGTAGCTCAACGGCAGAGCAGCGGTTTTGTAAACCGCAGGTTGCGGGTTCGATTCCCATCGCCAGCTCCAATGAACTCATATGGAGGGGTTCCCGAGTGGCTAAAGGGAGCAGACTGTAAATCTGCCGGCTTCGCCTTCGTTGGTTCGAATCCAACCCCCTCCACCATTTCCAACATATATCTTACATTCTTTTTATCGTCGCGGGGTGGAGCAGCTGGCAGCTCGTCGGGCTCATAACCCGAAGGTCGCAGGTTCAAATCCTGCCCCCGCAACCAAATCAATTACGCTGATGTAGCTCAGTCGGTAGAGCGTATCCTTGGTAAGGATAAGGTCACCGGTTCAATCCCGGTCATCAGCTCCAGTTTCCATATATGGCGGCGTAGCTCAGTTGGCTAGAGCAATCGGTTCATACCCGATGTGTCCGCGGTTCAAATCCGTGCGCCGCCACCAAATATTTCGTCTGGTGACTCCTATCGTGGAGTTTTTTCTTTTTGGCAGAAATGTAATGTTTATGATAGAATATCCCATAGGTATACGCGAGAGAAATTCAACAGTTTCAAAGGAGGATATGTTTGCATGGCTAAGAAGAAGTTTGAGAGGACAAAGCCGCACGTAAATATTGGGACGATTGGACACGTTGATCACGGCAAGACGTCGCTGACAGCGGCGATCACAATGGTTTTAGCGAAAGCAGGCGGCGCAGACTACGTAGCATACGATATGATCGACAAGGCGCCGGAAGAACGGGCGCGTGGGATCACGATCAATACGGCGCACGTGGAATATGAAACCGTAAACCGTCACTACGCACACGTAGATTGCCCGGGTCATGCGGATTATGTAAAGAACATGATTACTGGAGCAGCGCAAATGGACGGCGCAATCCTGGTGGTAAGCGCAGCGGACGGTCCGATGCCGCAGACGCGGGAACATATTCTGCTGTCTCGCCAAGTTGGAGTGCCTGCGATGGTAGTATTCTTAAATAAGTCGGACATGGTAGATGATCCGGAACTGATGGAACTGGTGGAAATGGAAGTTCGGGAACTACTCTCGAGCTACGAGTTCCCCGGCGACGAAATTCCTTTCATTACAGGCTCGGCGTTAAAAATTCTTGAGTGCGGTTGCGGGAAGAAAGAATGCCAATGGTGTGGAAAAGTCCATGAACTGATGGCTGCGGTTGACTCGTACATTCCGACACCGGAACGTGCGATTGACAAACCGTTCTTGATGCCGGTAGAAGACGTATTCACGATCACGGGACGCGGCACAGTGGCAACAGGGCGTGTAGAACGCGGCGCGGTCAAGGTGGGCGAAACGGTAGAAATCGTTGGATTAATGGAGAAACCACGTTCGACGGTAGTAACCGGCGTGGAAATGTTCCGGAAACTGCTCGACCAGGCGATGGCTGGTGACAACATTGGAGCATTGCTGCGGGGTATTGAGCGTAAAGATGTAGAGCGGGGACAGGTTTTGGCGAAGCCGGGATCGATTAAACCGCACACGCAGTTCCAAGGTCAAGTATACATTCTGACCAAGGAAGAAGGCGGGCGTCACACTCCGTTCTTCAATGGTTACCGGCCGCAGTTTTATTTCCGGACAACGGACGTCACAGGTGTGGCGCACTTGCCTGAGGGAACGGAAATGGTAATGCCTGGAGACCATATTAAGATGAACATCGAACTGATCACGACGATCGCGATTGAAGAAGGTCTGCGGTTTGCAATTCGGGAAGGTGGCCGAACGGTCGGCGCCGGAGTTGTCACTGCGATCAACGCATAAG
>DATMYT010000182.1:0-3917 GCA_035560855.1 Negativicutes bacterium
GGGTATCATCATCGGGCTCGTTTCGGGTCTCGTCTATATTTCACTTTCCTTACCGCCGATGGTGATCTCCATTGGATTAGCTATGATATATGAAGCCGCCGGATTTATGCTATCTGAGCAGGGTGTCAATTTGATCGGACATACGGATGTTCTGATATTTGCTAAACTCCCCTACAATCTCGTGATTATGGCGGTTGTATTGATCGTGCTGGTCATCATCTATGACTATACAAAGATCGGATCCAACCGCAAAGCGCTGCAGGGTGGACAGAAGATCGCCGTTGATGTCGGTATCAACGAAAAGAAGAATGCGGTTTGGTGCTATACGATCGCAGGCGCGCTGCTTGCGCTTGCCGCTGTCGTATATTTAAGCAAGTTCGGAAAAGTCGGCCCGGCGATCGGGCTGAGCTCCGCATCCTATTTTATGGGCGCGTTTTTGCCGATGTTTATCGGCGCAATATTTGCAAAATACTCATCGCAGCCGATCGCAATTTTAATGGGAGGCATTGTTCAGGCGTGCCTGGATTCCGGAATGGCGCGGATGAACGTCTCAACCTCGGTCAATACGGTGATAAACGGACTGATCGTGTGCGCTTTCCTGATCTACTCCTCCAATTTCTACAAGATTGCGGAAATTGAAATGTTCAAGCAGAAACTTAAAATAGCTGACGCAGCCCGCGCAAATAGTATCGAAGAAAAAGGCTGATAAACTAGAAACTCAAAAGCAGAATGTGAAAATGTGATGGCGAGCTTTGCACGCTTGGGATTGTTTATCGTTTTTTTGTAGCCAGGAACAAATCTATGTATGTGGATATCGGAAAAGAGGGAAACAATGAAGAAGCTATTGGTTACTTTGCTGATGACAGCACTATGCTTTTGCATGTTTATAGCGTGTTCCGGCGCACAACCAGCCGCTGAAAGCCAGATTGTAACCGAGGATGTTTCGGCAACTGCTGCGCCTGCGTTGGAACCTGTTCCTACCGAAGATCCCACGCCAACCATGAAGGACTATGCAAGGCTGATCACGGAAATTCCGACGGATGCCGACTTGGAAACAGCAATCCGGCTGGAAAATCGCAATTGCAAACATATTCAGGCGATGAAAGTCCTGTTTGATCAGGATTCCTATTCTGCGTATCTCAACGCGGTCACCCAGATGAAGAAAGATAAAACGACCGAGCTGCTTTCGGCTGCCATGGAAGCGCGGGAGACACTTGTGCAGGTCGACACGGTTGCTGACAGGCTTTGGTTTATCTGGGACGGTACGACGATGCCGTGCGTTGACGGCGAAGCGTTCACGGAAGAAGAGCTGGACGCTTCCCAGATGTTCGGGTATGGCTATGAACCGTTTCTGATCAAATATCTGGTAGAAGATCAGTCCGCCTGTAAAGGAAATATTATTGCAGTTTCGGGTGGAGCCATGAAAGTCTGGGCGAACGGCTCGGAGGGGTATCCGGCAGCCGAGGTGTTCAATAATCTAGGCTATAACTATTTTCTGCTGCAACGCCGCGTTGCTCCATATTCCAATGAAGATATTTTCATGGATTATCAGCGCGCCGTCCGCATCGTTAAATACCATGCAGCGCTGGAGAATTACGGCGGGCAGGATATGTTTGCGGCTCTTGGCTGGTCAGGCGGCGGCTTTACAATCATGGGTGCGATAAATTATCTGTACGGGGATATTACTCCGGCGATCTACAATACGGCATATTTGCCGGATGAAATCGACCAAACAATCTCCGCTGATCTGGATGTCGCAATGCCGATTTACGGCGGGAGCCTGAATGACGACTGCGCAAACCCGAATCTTCCGGCATTCTTCATCGTACACGGGACTGCGGATGAGACGGTCGATCCGCAGAGCTCAATCGATTTATACAACAAGGTGAAAGATATTGTTCCCGCCGAACTCACTCTGATCGAAGGCGCAGGGCACGGATTCGGGGTGGGTCTGTCTCCTGCGACCGGACAGGCGCCCGGGACGGAACTCTGGCCTGCGAAGGCGGATGCATTCATGCAGGCAAATCTTAACTTCCAACAGAACTCCTATCATAGCAGCGTGGAACCAATTTTATTTGCGGAAGCTCCCGAGGAGTTTACAAAGGTCAAATCGTTCTATGGTTATTATATTCTGGAAGACAGCGACGTACTTTTTGCTATCAATGACAATGGGACAAAATTCTGTGTGAAATTCAACGCGATTTCCGGTACGAGAGAAACAGTGATCACCGGCAGCATTACGGATGGTCAGACGATAGCAGATCCCGGATCCAACGGGCTATTCGGCGAGGACATTCAACTGATGTATCAGGACGCGTTGGAAGATACACAACCTTGGGCGCCTATAAAACGGAATTAATATTCCTGTTAAATAAGAAGGAGGAGTACGGATGAGAAAAATTATTGCAATTATCCTAATCGCTGCTTTGTGTGTAAGCATGTTTACAGCATGTGTAGAGAAGCAAATCGAAGCAGCAACCCCAACCACAAACCCGGAAGCTGTCACAGATGAATCCACTGCCACGGAAGAGCCCGCCGTTGTGGGAACTCCTGCTCCAACTGAAAAGGATTATGCCAGATTGATTACGCAAGTCCCAGCGGGTGCCGACCTGGAAACGGCTGTTCGACTGGAAAATCGCAACTGCAAGCACATTCAGGCGATGAAGGTGCTGTTTGCCGATGATTCGTACAAGGCTTATTTCAAAGCTGTTACGAACCTGAAGAAGAACCCGACCGCGGAAACCCTGACTGCTGCTCTGGAAGCACGGGAAGCACTCGTTCAAGTCAATACCATCGCGGACAAACTCTGGTTTATTTGGGATGGAACCACCATGCCCGTTGTTGATGGGGAGTCGTTCACAGAGGAAGAACTAGATAAATCCCAAATGTTCGGTTACGGCTTCGAACCGTTCGCAATTAAGTATCTTGTTGCGGATCAGTCTAAGTGCAAAGGCAATATTATTGCGGTTTCCGGTGGGGCTTATCTGGTGTGGTCGAACGGATCAGAAGGTTATCCAGCCGCGCAAGTGTTCAACGATCTAGGCTATAATTATTTCCTGCTGCAGCGCCGTGTGGGACCATACTCCCCCGAGGACATCTACATGGACTATCAACGTTTCGTGCGTGTCGTTAAGTACCATGCAGAGACGGAGAATTACGGCGGACAGGATATGTATGCGGCGCTTGGTTGGTCAGGCGGCGGCGGAACAATTTTGGGCGGGTCTGTCAACGAGCTCTATGGCTTACTCAACCCGACAAAATATGATGCGGAATACGTACCGGATGCGCTTGACGCTATCTCTAGCGACGTCGATGTAGAGCTGGTCATTTATGGTGCGCATGGCGGCATCACGACGAAAGATAATGCAAACCTGCCGGCATTCTATATCTGCGTTGGTTCGGAAGACGGTACCGGCCCAGAAGATTCCACAAAACTTTACAATCAGGCATTGGAGGCGGGCTCTCCTGCGATGCTCTATATTGTGGAAGGTGCACCGCATGGATTTGGCGTTGGACTGCCCCCAGCAGCCGGCGCGAATGTTCCCGGCACGGAACTTTGGCCCGCACAGGCTGACGAATTTATGCAGGCAAACCTCGGTTGGCAGAAGAACGGGTAATGTAACCCAGTCCGGACGAGGTGTTCAGCGCCTCGTCCGGGGAATAAATATTGACCATTTAGGATACAAAGATACAGACAAAAATGAATGCTGTTTATTTTGGAAAGAGGGGAGACTGCTATGAAAGGAACTTTATACGGATTGCTGAGCGCGATACTGTGTATTGCAATGCTTTTTGGCTGCGCCGTTGCGCCTTCTCAACCGGAAACTCCGGCGGAAACGCAAGTTCCGTCTGTGGCGGAAGCGCCGGCGGCAACGGGAACTCCTGCGAACGAACCAACAGCGGCGGCAGAGACGGCA
>DATMYT010000183.1:0-2206 GCA_035560855.1 Negativicutes bacterium
TATAAAATGTCTCGCCTGTAGGAATGACTCCTACCATGTAGATTCCACCAATGATCATTAAAAGTATTGCAAACAATAAAAACATTCCGCGCCGTGGAATTAAAAAAGCTAGCACAGCAGATGAAATCAAAAGCCCACCCCATATTGGGCTTATGATAATAGGCTGAAACAGGGCGATTATTCCAAGTATCGCAAGAACGCAACTATAGATTCGAAGCTCCAGCTTCATATAGTTTTTGCCTTTTGTGGGCATCCAATCCTGTATCAGACTCTTGCTCTGCCCCAACTCCAGTCTGACACCGGCAATATCCACCGTCGTATCTTCCTGCATCTGCATAAAGTCGGTAAAGAAAATCTTATCCCTCGCATGTTCTCTTGGAATTATGAGGTTTCTCTCGGTATCCGGATCGTGAAAAACCAGTTTGTCTTCCAGCAGAATCCCGACCCACTGTTTGACGCCGTTGAAACCTATCTGCTCATAGGCGGAGAATACCTTTGTGGCGTCTTTTGACAGCTGACCGATATCAACGGATGAACCCGGAAGCCCAACAGCGCGTCGTAGGTTGATCAAGAAAAGATCCGACGCTTTCTCAAGGCGCATATTCCACGAGGATTCTAAACGGAGGTCTACTTCCGTTTCGCTTTCGTTTGTGCGATTGCACTTCACTTCTATTTGAAAGCGCCCATCGCCTTTTATCTGCCCACGTCCTTGCATCCAGCAGGTTGCATCGTCAAACTTCAGTACTTCAATCTCCATCTTCTTGAAAACTTCCGCCAAAGCCTGGTAGCAGCGGTTTGACGGCGCATTGATTGTTTCTGCTTTAACGTATTTGTCCATCCGCATACACTCCGTTCATACATGTTTTAGGTAAACATTTCTACTAAAAGTAATGCCTTTTTGTGATATTCAGTTAATTATTGTTCAAATCGTTCCTGCGCGCGAATAGTTGAAACATTTTTCAATAGCGAAAAAACCGCGCTCAATCAAAAAGCATGAAGTCCGTCGGTTCTGGTTGGTTCATCTTGTTCGTTTTGTAAATCTTGATAAGTTGCATTGTAATATCACATTGTTGTTTTGTCAAAATATTCGTAAAAAGTGATTGTTGTGTGGCTGTCTCATGGATTTATCGCAGAAGTAAAATCCAATACCGTTCCAGCGTGACGCCGTCGCGTGCACAGAACACGGTTTTTTTGTAAACCCCGCCGTTGGCGAGGATAGTTCTTTTGCTGCCTTCGTTGCCTTCGATGCAGGTAACGAGCACGCGCTCCAGCCCGAACGCCTTGCAAACGCCGAGGCACTCTTTGAGCATCCGCGTGGCGTAACCTTTTCTGCGCTCGTCCGGGCGTACGCCGTAGCCGATGTGCCCGCCGAAATCACGCAGAAAGTCGTTGAACTCGTGCCGGAAGTGAATCATGCCGACGATTCTGCCGTCGCTTTTTCGCAGATAGGTAAACTGCTCGGAAACGACCCAGTTCGCGGGCTTTTTCAAAGGGTCTTCCGCGTCCCTGTTGAATTGCAGCCATTCAGCCGCATGTTCCATCCGCTGGAGCGGGCCTGCGCCGTCTATGGAATCGCCCAAAGCAAGAAACGCCGTACGGTAGGACTCGATTTCGCGCGCGTGCGATTCGTCCGGCTTGATCAGGACGCAGTCGTCCAAAGCGGAAATTTGTTCCATGGCGGATTTCCCCTTTCTTCAGCCGTGGTTGACCGGAATATGCTCCGAGCCAAGAAAAACGGCTTGTTCGTTTTCCAGCAGTTCCGAAAAATGTGCTTTGACCGCCTTGGGCAGAAGGTTGATGTTCGTAACGTCCCCGATATCGACCCATTCGCAGGCAATCTGCGAGCTGTCCTGCTCCGTCGGCGGGAGCACCGTTCGGGAAGCAAGCCGGCAAACGAACAGATGCAGCATCTTATGCGCGTATTCCGGGTAGGTTTCGCGGATAAACGCGCTGGTGCAGATTTCCTCCATCAAAGCCACGAACCGGAGCGGTTCCACCGTATAGCCCGTCTCTTCCAGGCACTCGCGCACAATCGCTTCAAATAGCGTTTCATACTGTCCCTGCCCGCCGCCGGGAAGCGAATAGTAGCTCCCGTTCGGCTCGTCGTAACAGCGGTTGAGCAGCACCTTGCCGTGATCCAGAATAATTGCCTTGACTGTGCTGCGAACGCTCATACCCGCCTCGCCTTTCTGTTTGCGCCTTAGAA
>DATMYT010000184.1:0-7782 GCA_035560855.1 Negativicutes bacterium
GGCTTTACTGTTTCTTTTAAAATAGCTGTAAAAACATTAAACAGTAACTTCTGCCGGCTGAATCCGAACGGCGCATACTTTATATTCATAGGTGCGTGTTACTTGATCCCCTGCATCGTTGGTAATTTCATTTGTAGGGGATTGGGGGAAATGAAATGACATCCAGACCAAACCCGGTGGAACATCCTTTGTGACGAAAGTCCGGGCCGTAACTTCTCCACGGCGCGATGAGATTCGCGCCATACTTTCATTCGTCAGGGCAAGGCTCGCTGCATCCCTTGGATGAATCCACAATCGTTCCTCTGGAAACTGGGATGATAATGCCATGGATTTACCGAAAGTACTGACATTGTAATGGTATAAACCTCGACCTGTTGTTAGCACTAGTGGATACTCAGTATCTGGACCTTCAGCTGGCGGATGGTAATCAACCGGCGAAAACCAACCAAGGCCACAAGTAAAATTACCATTTTCGTGCAAATATTGAGTGCCGGGGTGATCAATAGTAGGAACAGGCCACTGTAGGCCTTTGCCATCCAGTCGCTTGTAGGTAACTCCATGGTAGATACTTGTAAGAGATGCAATTTCCGCCATGACTGATTCAGGGGTTGTATTTGGCATCTCATAGCCCATTCGCCTAGCAAGATTCAAGATGATTTCGAAATCCGTGCGGCTATCTCCCAGAGGTTCAATGGCTTTTCGCACTCGCTGAATTCGTCGCTCAGTATTGGTGAAAGTTCCTTCTTTTTCGGCAAAACTGGCGGCAGGTAGTACTACATCCGCTAATTGAGCCGTTTCTGTAAGAAAAATATCTTGGACGATCAGGAAATTTAGTGAGTTTAAGGCTTTACGTACATGATTTGCATTGGCATCGGATAGCACTGGATTTTCCCCGACAATATACATGGCTTTAATTTCACCGTTAACAGCGGCGGTGAACATTTCAGGTATGGTAAATCCACGTATGGCAGGAAGTTCAGCATTCCAGGCATGGCCGAAACGTTCCCGCTCATCTGCATCTGTTACTTTGCGATAGCCGGGTAGAACATCCGGCAGGGCTCCCATGTCGCAGGCGCCTTGCACATTGTTTTGGCCACGGAGTGGATTAACGCCTGAAGACGCTTTGCCGACGTTACCTGTAAGCATGGCTAAGTTAGCGATGGAGAGAACATTGTCCGTTCCCCAGCAGTGTTCGGTAATGCCAAGGGTATAGAATATCTGGGCTTGATCAGACTGGGAATACATATGTGCGGCTTGTTCGAGCAGAACGACATTGACCCCGGTAATGGCGGCCACTTTTTCGGGAGAATAATTTTCCACGCAGGCGGCTAAAGCATCAAAACCGCTGGTACAATGCCCGATAAAATCAGTGTCATGCAGTCCATCACGAATGATGATGTGCATAAGGCCATTGAGAAGAGCAACGTCGCTGCCGGGATTCAGGCGCAACCACACATCTGCCATGGCTGCCAGTTCGGTTTTGCGCGGATCTACCACGATGAGGCCGGCGCCTTTTCGTCGCGCCTGACGTATTTTGGCGGCGATAACTGGATGTGCTTCCGAGGGGTTGGAGCCGATGATAAAAAACATGGAACTGTCAGCAATTTCACTAATGGAGTTTGTCATGGCTCCGGACCCAAATGCTGTGACCAGACCGGCCACTGTGGGGCTGTGTCAGGTCCGGGCGCAATGATCGACACTGTTTGTGCCAATTACTGCGCGCATGAATTTTTGCATAACATAATTTTCTTCATTGGTACAGCGGGCTGAGCTAAGGGCTGCGATAGAATCGGGACCATAAGTTTGTTTAATTTCGCCGAGGTGTTTGGCGACAAGGTCCAACGCTTCATCCCACGACGCCGGTTCAAGCTTGTCATTTTTGCGAATCAATGGTGTGGTTAACCGCTGCGGACTATGGACGTAGTCTACTCCAAAGCGCCCTTTTACGCATAGCAATCTGCCGTTAACCGGGCTATCAGGACTGGAAGTGACGCCGATGATTTTGCCATCCTTTATATTCAGGTCAAAATTGCAGCCTACACCGCAAAACGGACAAGTAGTGCGGACTTTTTTGTCAGGACGGCCTTCCATGCACAATTTTTTTTCTGTCAAAGCCCCAACGGGGCAGACGGAAACACAGGCGCCGCAAAACACACAGTTCGACTCATGCATAGGTGTATCAAATGCCGGTGCAAGTTTCGTATCGAAGCCGCGCTCCATGAAGCCGAGAATATCACAGGCTTGCAGTTCCTGACAGACTCTTACGCAGCGGCCACACAGAATGCACTTTTCGTTGTCTCGCACAATAAACTCGTTACTGTCATCGATAGGATAGTGTCGCTTTTTTCCAGCAAATCGAGGGGATTTTACACCCAGTTCTGCCGCGAGGGCCTGCAGTTCGCAATTTAGGTTTCGGGAGCAGGAGAGGCAATCTGCCGGATGGTTGGCTAAGATCAATTCCAGCACCAGACGACGAGCTTCCAAGACTTCTGGTGTATGGGTGTTAACGACCATACCTTCAGCAGCCGGTTGTACACAAGACGCTGTGAGTGTTCGCATTCCTTCAATTTTTACAACACAGAGACGGCAAGCTCCCTCGGGAGTTAGGTCAGGCAAATGGCACAGGGTCGGAATTCGAATGTGGGCCTGGCGAGCCGCATCCAGTACGGAAGTTCCTTGCAGCACTTTCACAGAGATTCCGTCAATAGTCAGTTGAACTAAGCTCACAGGACACCTCCATTTTTCGATAAGAAAGTATTCGGGATACATAGATCAGTTTCCTGTTGAAAAAACATTTTTTCAGGCTCTTGTGGCAGGAATATTAGGTAGTGTTTGTCGAAATAATGAGAACACAGAAAAATACCCATCACTCAACCGGTGAGAAAGGAGTCGCCATGAGCCGAACAACTAGCAAGACACATGAACTGTCTGAAAAGATGGATGCGATCGTCCGCCGGATGAACCGGGGCGAACTGAGCGCCGAAGATGTGGTGCGGCAACTGTTCCCGATGGCGATGCAAAGCTTCGTCCAGGCCAATCAGGAGTGCGAAGAGATAAGCCAAAGCTTGGATGAAATCGAGGGCCACTTGTTGGAAGCCAGGACGATGACTAAGTATTTATTTGAGTTTTTAGGCCACAATAAACTGCTGGATGAGTTTCAACAGTTTATGGATCAGAAAAACCGAATGCGAATCAACTGATTGATTGCTCCATTCATTGGAGAAGATTAAAGCCCGGCGCGTAAATAAATGCGCCGGGCTTTATGTATAGGATCGTGAAAGTGAAAATAGAATTATTATCGGGCAGGTTCAACGATGTAACTTACTATGCGCGGCCAGTATCCACCGCCATCAACGATTTTCCACTGCTGGTGCGCCCGAAAAGAGGTGAATTTTCCTGCGCGGTCCAACGCCTGCCAATGCACAACAAGATCGACACGATAGTCTCCTTTGGAGGGGATTTGTACGTCGATGCGCTCCAATGTATGAGTATTGGATTGATATTTGGACCCGATGCCGGCATACCATTTTTCAAAATCCCGGTGGGAAGCAATTTGACCTTCTGGCAGCCGCATATCAAGTTCGTCATCCGCAAACAACAACAGCATTTGGCTGACATCCGCATGTCGGTCGAATAAAGAAAATATCTGATACACAAAACTTTTAAGTTCATTTTCTCCATATTTGTTTTCCTGCAGTGTTTTTACTGCTTGCAAATAAGGGGGCGGCGGAGCGCCGGGAGCCGTGGAGACTGTTGAAGGCGCCGAAGTCGAAGGGATAGGATTGGCAGCCGCTTCTACTGATCCGGCGCCAAGTGTAAGAAACAGGACGACAAGAGATGACAGTAAAAATTTTTGTTTCATGGTTGACCTTCTTTCTTGTTTCAATCATATTATCATTTATACTAAATTCGCCCGGAATCATGCGATTCCTGCAAGAAGATTATTTTGTGCGTATAAAGAGAGAGCGGAATATTCTACGCCGATCTGGGCGAGAATATTCCGCTCTCTTGCGAGTAAATGTAAAACGAATCTTCAGTATTTATTAACGGGCTTTGCCAATTTGTTCGAGAACTTCCTTGTATTCGGCGCCGTATTTGTCAATAACCGGTTTGACTGCGGCTTGCCAAACTTTTACATCAGTTATTTCGGTAATAGTGGAACCCTCAGCTTTAACTTTGGCTTCCGATTCTTTTTCGAATTTGGTCCAGAGTTCGCGTTGGGTTTTCACGGAGTCCAAAGCGGCCTGTTTGACGATCTTTTGATCTTCAGGAGTCAGTTTGTCCCAGATAACTTTGCTCATGATAAGGACTTCAGGAACCATTTGATGTCCATCACGCAGATAGTATTTGGCTACCTGGGAGTGGTTGGCGGTCAGATAACTGGGGAAGTTGTTTTCCGCGCCATCAATAACGCCGGTCTGCAAAGCACTGAAAACCTGACCGTAAGGCATTGGCGTTGCGCTGGCTCCAAGAGCGGAAATCATATCCATGTTGATTTTGTTTTGTTGAACCCGGATTTTCATTCCCTTGAGGTCAGCTAACGACTTGAGGGGCTTCGTGGAGTAGAAGCTGCGGGCACCTGGATCATAGTAACACAGGCCCACGAAACGGGAGGCTTGCAGTGCGTCCAGCAGTTTCATGCCATCAGCGCTTTCAAGGAATTTCCACATGTGCGCGGAAGAATCAAAGATGTAGGGAAGTGAGAATACTCCCAACGGTTTGTGGAACTCTGCCAATGGGGCTGAACTGACACGGGTGAAAGCAACGGCGCCAAGCTGCAATTGCTCAATGACGGCTTTTTCTTCACCAAGTTGAGAGGACGGATATACTTCGATTTTGATTCGGCCTTTGGTCCGTTCGGTTACGAGTTCGGCAAATTTCTTGTCGCCCATCGTTGTGGGATAATCAGGGGGATGTGTTTCACCTAGCTTTAGGACCATGGTCGCTGCTGCGGGTGCTGCCGGAGCGGCGGCTTTTTTGTCCCCGCCACAGCCGGCGGCGAGTAAAGAAAAAGACAACAGGGCCACGACGGTTAGGGAAAGAATACGGTTTTTACTCATGAAATCAGACCTCCTTGTTTTTTTGTGGTTAAAGTAACTATTCCCTGTTAGAGGAATAATTCCCTGCAGAAATGGATGCTACATAAACATGCTTGGCAACCACATGGTAATTGCCGGAATGTAAGTGATGGCCATGAGAACTACGATCATAGCATAAAAGAACGGTAGCATTGCTTTGGTGCCGTCTTCTACAGAAACTTTACCTATAGCGCAGCCAACAAACAGAACGGTGCCGACAGGCGGTGTCAATAATCCCATCCCGGAGTTGAAAATCATGATAATGCCAAACTGTATCGGATCCATTCCGAGTTTGACGCAGACTGGCAATAGGATCGGAGTCAGGATGAGGATCATCGGGGCCATATCCATCGGACCGCCAAGAATTAAGAGCAGAATATTGATCATAAGCAGAATAACCCAAGGTTGGTTTGACACCCCCAAGAACCAATCAGTAATGATGTCTGGAAGATGGAGATAAGCCATAACCCAACCAAAAGCCTGGGAAGCCGCAATAAGGAAAAAGACCATCAACACGGTACGGAACGTCCTAATTAGAACTCCCCACATGTTTTTCAGCGGCGCTTCCCGGTAAGCAAGGAAAGCCAGCACAAAGGCATACACGGCAGCGATAGCGCCTGCTTCAGTTGCAGTAGCCCAGCCGGAGATGATAGCGCTGACAATAATAACAGCAGGCGTGAAGGATAGCAGGCCATGAATTATAATGCCGGGAATCTGCTTTTTGATGACGGCTTCGCCATAGCCATATCCGCGTTTCAGGCAAATCAGATATCCAGTAATCATCAAAGACGAAAGCAAGATCAAGCCCGGAATCATACCGGCCAAGAACATGCTGCTTACGGAAACTCCACCGGCGACAATGGAATACAGCACCATGTTGTGGCTGGGCGGAACGACGACGCCTTGAATGGCGGATGATATGGTGACACCGACAGCATAGTCGGGGTCATATCCTTTTTCGACCATCATCGGAATCATGACAGAACCTACGGCGGAAGCATCAGCAACAGCCGAACCGGACATCCCGCCAAAAATCATACAGGCGACACTGTTGGCCAAAGAAAGGCCACCGCGGATGCGTCCCACAAAAACATTGGTCATGGCGACAATTCTGTGTGCAAGTCCACCTTCCTGTAGAATTTGTCCAGTCAGGATAAAAAAGGGAATGGCCAACAACGAGTAGTTGGTTATGCCTTGAATCATCTGTTGGGAAGCCACGATAATTGGAAGGTCAAGATACCAAAGCGTGAGCACTGTTGAACCGACCAATGTGAGTGCGACAGGAAATCGTAGGATAAGCAATAAGGTAAAGCTTAATACCAGAATCCAGCTGGCGGTTGTTTGATCAGGCATTACTCCAACCCCCCCCCAAGGTTTTTGTGGCGCTTGGTGTCAATGCCCATAAACTGGAGAAGGGAGTAAGCACAGGTCATTACTCCGGTGAGAGGCATGACCACATAGAGTGCGCTGTTGGGCAATTTGGTGGCAGGGAGGGTAGATTCACCCATCAGTACAGTAAACTCCCAACCATAGATGATGAGGTACACTCCAAAGATAAAAGTGGAAGCCTGGATTAGTTTATCCAATATAGCGATGAATTTTTTGGACGAGATGCCTTCGATAACATCCATCGAAAGATGAAGGTTTTCACGGCAACCGATGGCGATGCCCATAAAGGCAAACCAAGCAAGCAGCAGCAACGTAACCTCTTCCGACCAGAAAAAGACAAAATTAAATAATTTGCGTGTAACAACTTGTACGGAAACGATGATGACCATAGTCAGCATGCTCAAGAGACAAAAAGATTCTACAAAAGAATCCACAGCCAGTAATGCTTTTTTCCACCCAACCAAAACAGATACTCCTTTCACAATTTGATGTACGCATGATTCAAAATAATAACGAACCAAAACGAACCTGCTTAAATATTCTAACACAGCCAGACGTAAAATTCTGCTCCATTGCAAAAAAAATTGCAAAAATATTTATGACGCAGGGTTTTACTCGTGAACCGCGAATAAATGCTATCAAGGTGACAAAACGCAATAGGGAGGAATCGGTATGAAAAATGGGTGGGAGTCTTTTGCAGCAAAAATAATTGATGGAGGATTTACTCCTCCTGCAGGAAAATGGGAGGAGATATATTCGAGCTCAATTCTGGTGAATACGGATGTTGCACTGTTTCTAATACGGACAAAAGCCGGAAGAAAGTTGATTTTGCTGAGTCGAAAAGAAAGTTCGCTTTTTTCCGATATTGTTGCAGCGGAGGCAGGAAAGCTTCAAGAAACGCCTTTTAAAGTTGCCGAACTGACGCATGAAAATGCCGTTATTATGCGACGGTATTTTCCTTTTATGAACCCGGTTGCTTTTGGCAGACAGAGTTTTAGCCTGGGACTGGGGGATCGTTTGGGCCTTGCGTCTCCTGGGCATTTACGTTGCTTGAAGGGAACGAAGATTCGACCGGTCTTGGCGCAACAATCCATAAGGGAACTCAATTTAACTCAACGGACTTACAAAGATGTATTAGATGCGGCGTCATGGGCCGTTTTACAGGAAGGATTTTATGAAGGTTTCAGCGCCGACGGAGATCACCTGAAGAAAGCAGAAGAAGTACGAATGGCGTTGGATCTCAATTTTTCGATGATTACCCTCGATTGTTCCGAGAAAATCGACAATACGGTGGATTCTCTGACAGCCTCAGAAG
>DATMYT010000185.1:0-2610 GCA_035560855.1 Negativicutes bacterium
ATACAATGTTATTTTATATTATCATACTCCAAACGAACTAAGCAACGTTGATGAAAACTTTCCGACAACTGTTGATAGAGCGACTTTCCATTTGATTTTATATTGTGCTTTTCAGAAGAGCAAATTATGGGGGTAACGACGATAAATATCCGGACTTCTCTGTTCAGTATTTTCCGGTATCTCATTACAAATACCCGGAGTCCGTGGCGCTTTCGCTGATTGTTTTGCTTTTTTAACTATGTACGTGCAAACCTTTCAATTCTCATCACTAAAGTTAATAGCTTGAATTATTAGTTTAGCGAATTCCCATTCAGTTAAAGTCTATTTTGCACCCACCCCTGCGTTGAACGACGGTAGATATCTGAACCCCCCTGTTCAATATCTACCGTTTTCATATGAAAAAACCCGGATTTCATGCCGTATTTTAATGCCTTAGATTTTTAATTGTTCAGTTTTGCTTCTGCAAAACTTCAAAAATCAATCATCAAAACCGCTATAATGCCACTTTCGAACTCCCCTTGTTCAGTTTTTCCCCAGATAATCCCTGGAAATATTGATCCTCAAATTGCACTGGCGTCTTGTAACCCAAAGCCGTGTGTGGTCGTTCGTTGTTGTAGAATCGTACATACTCTTTTACTGTAGATAGCAACTCAGTTTTATATTTGCAGTCCTTTCGATATAATGCTTCCTTTTTCAATGAGACAAGACGAAGTGCGACACACTGCGTTTGCATAATGAAATCGCTGTTCACGGAGCCCCTTCGCGCATTGCGCCGAATTAAACAATTCATTACCCTCATATCCGTTCAATCGTCCTTCAGCATAATCTGATTACTCGCGCATGAACGTCTTGATATACTTCGATCCTCTCGCGAGGGTTTCCCGCTTACGATGACAATGTTCCATCTTGCGGGTAAAAATCATAAAATCCTACTTAATCTATTGCATATTGCAACTGTTTTATGTTACAGTTGTTGCAAGGCGAGGTGAATGAGTCTTGAACGGACAGGAAAGCTATCAGTTACGGGAGTTAATCCGCATGCTCGAACGAAAGCTCGGTATGCTGGAAGACGGAGAAATGGCCTGCTGCGGTATTTCCATGGCGCAGTGCCACGCGCTCGTCGAAATCGGGCGCGCGGGGAGCATTTCCCTGATCGATCTGGCAAAGCTGCTCAATCTGGACAACAGCACCATGAGCAGAACCGTAAACAATCTGGTTAACAACAGCATGGTGGAGCGGCAGCTTGACCCGAATGACCGCAGGTATATCACGATTCGATTGACGCAAGGGGGTCTGGAGCAGTATCACAGCATAGAGTCCGGCATGGGCGAATACTTTATGAAGATTTACGATGCAATCCCAAAGGAAAGCCGCGCGCAGGTGCTCGAAAGTCTGCAAATTTTACTTAAGGCGGTCGCGGACAGCAACTGCTGCGCATAAAGGAGAAAAAATTGCTTTTCTGTTGATTGTTATCATCGCTGTCGTTATCGCAAGCGAGCTCTTGTATGCAGAGGATCGCAGGTCAGGATGACGGAATATTACAATCTCGAATGCATCGAACGAAAAATTCGAGACCATTCCATTTGCTGCTAGATAGAATTGTCAGGAGGTAACTTTATATGGCAAAAACTTGCTGCGGCGGAAGCAAAGTCGCTGTCCGCCACGTGAAACAGAGCAGCTGTTGCGGAGGAACACAACCATCCGCCACTGTGCCCGCACCCTGCTGCGGCGGACAAAATACCGAGGAATCGTCGCAGATTAAACAAGCGCCAGATGAATCCCGCTTTGAAGCGCGCTGGGTCATTGGAAGAATTTCCTCGCCGGTTGGCGATGTTCCCCGGATTGCGACAAGTTTATCATTCCGGGATACGCTTGGTTCGTGGAAATGCCGTTGGTCGATCGGCCGGATGAACTACAAGATCGATCCCGGACTCTACGCTGTTGGTGCACCAACAGCCGACTCCCCCGTGCTGGTAACCTCCAACTACAAGATGACGTTCGACCGCCTGCGTGAGCAGCTCGATGGATCGAATCTTTGGATCGTTGTGCTGGATACCGACGGGGTAAACGTATGGTGTGCTGCAGGTAAAGGTACTTTTGGCACGGACGAAGTCATCCATCGAATTAACGAAGTCAAGCTCTCCTGTGTTGTCTCGCACCGCACGTTGATTCTCCCGCAGCTTGGCGCGGTCGGGGTCGCGGCGCATGAGGTGCTGAAGGCGAGCGGATTTCGCGTCACCTACGGCCCGATTCGAGCGAAAGATATCCAGGAGTATTTCGCAAACGGTATGCAGGTCACAGAGGAAATGCGAACGGTCAAATTCCCAATCGGCGATCGCGCTGTGCTGACGCCGATGGAACTGGTCGGAGCTAGCGTACCCCTGCTTGTCGCGTTTGGCGTGCTGTTCATCCTAAACGTCATCGGATTTGGCCATTACGGATGGATTGATTTCTATGGTATCATCGGAGCCGTGTTTGTTGGCGCAGTCGTCACGCCGATCCTTTTGCCCTGGGTTCCCGGCAGAGCGTTTTCGTTGAAGGGCGGTCTGCTCGGCCTCATTTGGGCGGTTGGTTTTTTACTGATGAACGGTCTGCCGTCCGCGCCCGTTT